>NZ_JAYSDQ010000007.1:0-264225 GCF_041914305.1 Ideonella sp. | reverse complement strand
GCGTAAGCCAACAGATTTACAGTCTGCCCCCTTTAGCCACTCGGGCACCCCTCCGCAGCGAGCCTGAGACTATAACACGCTTCCCGTGACAAGCGCGAGTCGCTGTTTCAGCCCGATCGGGCGGCCCCTTCACGCCCGGCACCCAGCCAGTCGACATCGATGCCGGCCGAGCGCAGCGCGCCCCAATGCCCACACCCGATGAAGGGCTGCGGCGGCCGGCGCGCCGACAGCGGCGACGGGTGGTTGGCGGTCAGCAACAGATGCCGGCCCGGCGTGGCCTGCTCGATCAGCGCCGCCTTGGCCTGGGCGTGGGCGCCCCACAACAAGAAGGCGATCCGGCGTGGCTGCCAGGCCACCGCCTGGATCAGGGCATCGGTCAGCGCCTCCCAGCCGCGTTTGGCATGGCTGGCAGGCTGGCCGTCCTCGACCGTCAGGCTGGTGTTCAGCAGCAGCACGCCCTGGCGTGCCCAATGCCCCAGGTGGCCGTCGACGGGAGTGGCGCCACCGAACTCGCGCTGCAGCTCGACGAAGATGTTGCGCAGGCTGGGCGGTGGCTTGACGCCCGGCGGCACCGAGAACGCGAGCCCTTCGGCCTGGCCGGGGCCGTGGTACGGGTCCTGCCCCAGGATCACGACGCGCACGCCCGCCAGCGGCGTCAAGGCCAGCGCGCGCAGCGGATCGGCCGGGTAGATGGTGGCGCCGGCCCGGCGGCGTTGCTCCACATACGCGATCAGCGCCTGCCCGGCCGGGCTCGCGCGCCAGGCGTCGACCACCGGGCGCCATTCGGCCGGGACCTGATCCAGCAGATCGGGCAGCGGGGTGCGCAGCCGGTTGTCGGCCGCCGCGTCGTCGAACAGGCCCATCTCAGCCGAACAAGGCCTGCAGGGCCCGGCCCGGGTCCGGCGCCCGCATGAACGCTTCGCCGACCAAGAAGGCATGGACGCCGGCTGCGCGCATGCGCTGCACGTCGGCCGGCGCCAGGATGCCGGACTCGGTCACCAGCAGGCGGTCAGCCGGCACCTGCCCCAGCAGGCCCAGCGTCGTGTCCAAAGTGACTTCGAAGCTGCGCAGGTCGCGGTTGTTGATGCCGACCAGCGGCGTCTTCAGCGCCAGCGCACGGGCCAGTTCGTCGCCATCGTGCACCTCGACCAGCACGTCCAGCCCCAGCGCCATGGCCGTGGCCTCCAGGTCTGCCATCTGCGCATCGCCCAGGCAGGCGGCGATCAGCAGGATGCAGTCGGCGCCCATCGCCGCCGCCTCGACGACCTGGTATTCGTCGACCATGAAGTCCTTGCGCAGCACCGGCAGTGCGCAGGCCGCCCGGGCTTGTTGCAGGTAGGCGGTCGCCCCCTGGAAGAACGATTCGTCGGTCAGCACGCTGAGGCAGGCCGCGCCGTGGCGCTCGTAGCTCATCGCGATCTCGGCCGGCACGAAGTGTTCGCGCAGCACCCCTTTGCTCGGGCTGGCCTTCTTGACCTCGGCGATCACCGCCGAGCGGCCAGCGGCCAGCTTGGCCCGCAGCGCCGCGCCAAAGCCGCGGCGGTCGCGGCGCGCCTCGGCTTCGGCCCGCAGCGCCGCCAAGGGCCGCGCCACCCGGGCCTTGGCCACCTCGTCGTGCTTGACCTCGACGATGCGGCGCAGGATGTCCGGCACGCCCGCCATCACGCCGCCGCCGGCCGGAACCGGTTGGTCACGGCCACGAACTGGCTCAGCTTGGCCGCCGCGGCGCCGCTGGCCACCGCCTCGCGCGCCCGCTTGACGCCTTCGGCCACCGAGCCGGCCACGTTGGCACAGTACAGGGCCGCGCCGGCGTTCAACAGCACGATGTCGCGCACGGGGCCGTCTTCATTGGCCAGCGCCCGCTGGATGCATTCGACCGACTCCTGCTGGTTGGCCACCTTCAGCACCCGCGAGTCGTAGACCGGCAGGCCGAAATCGCTCGGGTGCACGACGTATTCCTTCACCTCGCCGTTCTTCAGCTCGCCGATCATCGTCTCGCCGGACAGCGAGATCTCGTCCATGCCGTTCATGCCGTAGACCACCATCACGTGCTCGGAGCCCAGGCGCTGCAGCACCCGCACCTGGATGCCGACCAGGTCGGGGTGGAACACGCCCATCAGCTGGTTCGGCGCGCCGGCCGGGTTGGTCAGCGGGCCGAGGATGTTGAAGATCGTGCGCACGCCCAGCTCCTTGCGCACCGGCGCCGCGTGCTTCATCGACGCATGGTGGTTGGGCGCGAACATGAAGGCGATGCCCGACTCTTCGAGGCACACCGCGACCTGCTCGGCGTTCAGGCCGATGTAGGCGCCCAGCGCCTCCAGCACATCGGCGCTGCCCGAGCTGGACGACACGCTGCGCCCGCCGTGCTTGGCGATGCGCGCGCCGCCGGCCGCGGCCACGAGCATCGACGCAGTCGAGATGTTGAAGGTGTGCGCCGCGTCGCCTCCGGTGCCGCACAGGTCGACCAGGTTCGTCTTGTCGGCCACCGCCACCGGCGTGGCGAACTCACGCATCACCTGCGCGGCCGCGGCGATCTCGCCGATCGACTCTTTCTTGACACGCAGGCCGATCGCCAGCGCGGCGATCATCACCGGCGACATCTCGCCGCTCATGATGCGGCGCATCAGCGCCAGCATCTCGTCGTGGAAGATCTCGCGGTGCTCGATGACGCGCACGAGGGCGTCTGTGTTGCTGATGCTCATGGTCGTCAAGCCGGGTTGGAGAAGAACTCGCGGACAGCCGCGATGGCGGTGTCGATGCCGGCGGCATCCACATCGAGATGGGTCACGAAGCGCAGGCCGATCAGGCCGGTGGCCAGCACGCCGCGGGCCTTCAGGTGCGCCAGCAACGCGGCGCCGCGGCCGTCGGCAACCTGGGCGAAGACGATGTTGGTCTGCGGCGGCGTCACGGTCAGCCCGGCGATGCCGGCCATGCCCTCGGCCAGGCGGCGCGCCAGCACGTGGTCGTCGGCCAGCCGCTCAATGTGGTGCGTCAGCGCATGGTCGGCCGCCGCTGCCAGCAGACCGACCTGGCGCATGCCGCCGCCGGCCATCTTGCGCACCCGGTGCGCGCGGGCGATGAAGTCGCGCGAGCCACACAAGGCCGAACCGATCGGCGCGCCCAGGCCCTTGCTGAAGCAGACCGAGACGCTGTCGAAATGGCGCGTGATCTCGCGTGCCGGCACCTTCGAAGCGACCGCGGCATTGAACAGCCGCGCGCCGTCAAGGTGCGCGGCCAGACCGCGCTTCTTCGCCAGCTGTGTCGCGGCCTCGATGTAGGCCAGCGGCAGCGCGTTGCCGTTCCAGGTGTTTTCCAGGCACAGCAGCCGGCTCTTCGCAAAGTGCGAGTCGTCGGGCTTGATCGCCGCCTCGATGTCGGCCAGCAGCAGCGTGCCGTCGGGCTGGTTCGGCAAGGGCTGCGGCTGGATGCTGCCGAAGACCGCACCGCCGCCGCCTTCATAACGGTAGGTGTGCGCCATCTGGCCGACGATGTATTCGTCGCCACGGCCGCAGTGCGCGAGCAAGCCGCACAGGTTGCTCTGGGTGCCGGTCGGCATGAACAGCGCGGCCTCGAAGCCGAGCAGCGCCGCGATGCGCTCCTGCAGCGCGTTGACCGTCGGGTCGTCGCCAAACACGTCGTCGCCCAGCGGCGCAGCCATCATCGCCTCGCGCATCGCGGGCGTCGGCTGCGTGACGGTGTCGCTGCGCAGGTCGACCACCCGCGCGCCCGCGGGCCGCGAGGCGCCACTGCCGTACTGGACTGCGGTCATGCCAAGGCCTCCTGGCGGCTCATCTCGATGAAATTGCGCAGCATCGCGTGGCCGTGTTCCGAAAGAATCGACTCGGGGTGGAACTGCACGCCTTCGAGCGGCGTGGCGGTGGCGGCCAGTTCGCGGTGGCGTACCCCCATGACCTCGCCGTCCTCGCTGGTCGAGGTCACGTCCAGCACCTTCGGCATGGTTTCGCGCTCGATCGCCAGCGAGTGGTAGCGGATCACCGAAAACTCGCTCGGCAGGCCACGGTAGACACCCTTGCCGTCGGTGGTGATGCGGCTGGCCTTGCCGTGCATCTGGGCCTGGGCCCGCACGACCTTGCCGCCCAGCGCCGCACCGATGCTCTGGTGCCCGAGGCACACGCCCAGGATCGGCAGCTTGCCGATGAAGGCCTGGATCGCCGGCACGCAGATGCCGGCTTCGGCCGGCGAACACGGCCCGGGCGACAGCACCAGCTGGTCCGGCCTCAGTGCGCCGATGTCCTCGAGCGAGATCTCGTCATTGCGAAAGACCCGCACCTCCTGGCCCAGCTCACCGAAGTACTGCACCAGGTTGAAGGTGAAGGAGTCGTAGTTGTCAATCATCAGCAACATCGCGGCGCTCCTTCAAAAACCTTCTTCGACCAGCTCGGCCGCGCGGATCACTGCCCGCGCCTTCGCCTCGGTCTCTTTCCATTCCAGCTCGGGCACCGAATCGGCCACGATGCCGGCCGCCGCCTGCACGTACAAGGTGTTGTCTTTCACGATGCCGGTGCGGATCGCGATCGCCACGTCCATGTCGCCGGCGAAGCTGAGGTAGCCGCAGGCGCCGCCGTAGATGCCACGCTTGACCGGCTCGAGCTCGTCGATGATCTCCATCGCGCGGACCTTCGGCGCGCCGGTCAGCGTGCCGGCCGGGAAGGTGGCGCGCAGCACGTCGAGGTTGCTGACGCCCTCTTTCAGCAGCCCTTCGACGTTGCTGACGATGTGCATCACGTGCGAATAACGCTCGACGACGAAGGCCTCGGTGACCTTGACGCTGCCGGTCTTGGCGATGCGGCCGATGTCGTTGCGCGCCAGGTCGATCAGCATCAGGTGCTCGGCGCGCTCCTTCGGGTCGGCGCTCAGCTCGACTTCCAGCGCCTTGTCCTGCTCGGGCGTCGCGCCACGGGGCCGGGTGCCGGCCAGCGGGCGGATCGTGATCTTGTCGCCTTCGGGCGTGTGCTCGTGGCGGACCAGGATCTCGGGCGACGCACCGACGATCTGGAAATCGCCCATGTCGTAGAAATACATGTAGGGCGACGGGTTCAGCGAGCGCAAGGCGCGGTACAGGCTGAGCGGCGATTCGGTGAACCGCTTCTTCAGGCGCTGGCCGATCTGGACCTGCATCATGTCGCCGGCGGCGATGTAGTCCTTGCTCTTGAGCACCGCGGCGATGTAGTCGTCCTTGGCGAACTCACGCTCCACCGCATGGGCCGGGCCCCGCCGCACAGCGGGTGCGGTGACGCTGTATTTCAGCTTGTCGGCCAGTTCGGCCAGGCGCTTCTTGGCCTTGAAGTAGGCCTCGGGCTGGGCCGGGTCGGCGTAGACGATCAAGTAAAGCCGGCCCGACAAGTTGTCAATGACCGCCAGCTCCTCGGTTTGTAACAGCAGGATGTCGGGGGTGCCGATGCCGCCCGGCTTGTCGGTCGCCGCGAGCTTGGGCTCGATGTAGCGAACGGCGTCGTAGCCGAAGTAACCCGCCAGCCCGCCGCAGAACCGCGGCAGCCCGGGCCGCAGCGCCACCTTGAAGCGCTTCTGGTACTCGGCGATGAAGTCCAGCGGGTTGCCGTCGTGGGTTTCAACGACATGGCCGTCGGTGACGACCTCGGTCTTGAACCCGGTGGCGCGCAGCAAGGTGCGCGCCGGCAGGCCGATGAACGAATAGCGACCGAAGCGTTCGCCCCCGACGACCGATTCGAGCAGGAAACCGTATTTCTGGCCGCCGGCCAGTTTCAGGTACAGCGAGAGGGGGGTTTCGAGGTCGGCAAAGGCCTCGCTGACGAGCGCGACGCGGTTGTGGCCTTGGGCGGCCAGGCTCTGGAATTCGAGTTCGGTGATCACTTTGGGCGGGTCCTTCCGGGGGCCCGCGCCAGGTTTCGCAGGCGCGAAAACTCAGGCAAGGCGGCGGGCCGGGTCTGGCGAGGCGGGCGTGCTGGGGTCAACACGCACCACCGGTGGGAACCGGGGCGCCGCCGATCACGAGGATGCTCAGGGCGGTGCCGTCGGCAAATGGTTCACGCAGGCCAGCGACGCCAGGGCCAAGCTCCCCGGTCGTGCGACCACGCCATCCATTTGCGCGAAGTGAACATGATGTGGAAAGTGTAGCAGTCGTCCGTGTTTTTTCGGGTTCCGACGCATGGACATCCTCGTAACACTGATTCACACTTTGCGGCCTCACCCAGGGGTTCGTACGTGTTTTGTTGAGGGTACCCCTGCGAACAAGATAATCGGAAAGGTCGTGCCCATGTGGCGTCGTCTGGGTTCGAGCGCTCTGCTCGGAATGGCTGTTTCATTGGCGTGCTTGTCGTCGGCACAAGCCGATACCGTCGATCTGGCGGGCGTCAAGTACGAGACCGTCGAGCAGGTGGGCGGCAGCAAGCTGCAGCTCAATGGCGCGGGCATTCGCTACAAGGCCATCTTCAAGGTCTACACCGCCGGGCTGTACCTGCCGGCCAAGATGAACTCCGCCGAGCAGATTTACGGCGCCACCAATGGGCCGCGGCGCGTGCACATCGTGATGCTGCGCGAAATCGACGGCAATGAACTGGGCAAGCTGTTCACCCAAGGCATGGAGAAGAACTCTCCGCGCGACATCTTCGCCAAATCCATCAACGGCACCATCAAGATGGCCGACCTGTTCTCCAAGCGCAAGAAGCTGGGAGCGGGCGATGCCTTCACGGTCGACTGGCTGCCGGGCACCGGCACGCTGATCTCGGTCAACGGCAAGGTCGAGTCCGAGCCGATCAAGGAACCCGAGTTCTACACCGCGCTCCTGAGCCTTTGGCTGGGCCCCTCGCCGGCCGATAACCTGCTGAAGGACGCACTGCTGGGCAAGGCTCGCAGCAGCGGCCGCGGCGGCAACGATTAGTGAGTGAACGTTTCTTGCTTGTGTCCGCGCGCCCCGCGCGGCCGGCGTTTCGATGTACCGTTTCGCGGTTGATGGGTTGATGTTGAAGTAGCGGGCGGGCGCGTGATCCGCGTCTGTTCGAGTCGTAATTGCCGGGGTGTGCCCGCCATGATGGGCAGCCGGCTTCTCGTGATGACGCCGATGACGTACTTTGCCCGACGCCTGACGATCGCCAGTGGCTCCGTGAGCCTGGCGGCCGCGTTGCTCCACCCCCTGCTGGCCATGGGCCAGACGACGCCGGCGGCGCCTGCAGCATCGGCCGCGGGCCCGGCCGACCCGAGCGTCAGCGAGCGGGTGAAGAAGGACGCGGCCAGCCCGCTGTACTGGATCCGCCTGAACGCGCAGAAGACCGACAGCGGCCCGGCCAAGCCGGCGCCGCGCATCGTCGAAGTCAAGCCCGTCACCAACACCGCCGCGGCGGCCCCGGCACGCCCGGCACCGAGCGCCCCGACGCCATCCGGCGGTGGCGCCGTCCTGGCCGCCAACAGCAGCAGCAGCAGCAGCAGCAGCAGCAGCAGCAGCAACGGCGGCGCGCCAGCGAGCACCGGCGGCACCGCCAGCAACCTGGCAGCCACCGCGGCCGCCACAGCGGCGGCGAGCGCGCCGATCGAGGCCACGTTGACGCTGTCGGCGCCGCCGCCCTTGAGCGCGGGCGGCACCAGCGCCGCGGTGGCGGGCAGCGCAGGCCTGGCCGCGCCATCGGGCGCGGCGGCCGCCACCGAAGCCGCCCGCACGGCCACGGCGCCGGCGCCGGTCGAAGAGCCGGACGAGCAGCCGCTTGCGCTGGTGAGCGCCGGCGAGCCGGAATTCCCGACCACCGTGATGCGCCGCCTGCGCAAGGGCAGCGTGCAAGTGCGTTTCGAAGTGCAGCCGGACGGCAGCGTCGCCAACCCGACGGTCGTGCTGACCACGAACCGCAGTCTCAACGAAGCGGCGCTGGAGGCGGTGGCCGCCTGGCGCTTCCAGCCGGTGCGCAGCCCCCGCAGCGCGGTGGTGGACCTGGGCTTCGACCTCGACAGCTGAGTCGGAAGCAGGGCCGGGCCCCGAGCCCCGCGCTCTCAGGCCGAGACCGACTGCACGATCTCGTCCAACCGGTCGACCACCCGGTCGGCGCCGGCCGACTCGGCCGGTTCGCCGTGGTTGTAGCCGTAACGCACCAGCACCACCGGGCAACCGGCGCCGCGCGCCGCCTGCACGTCGTTGCGCGAATCGCCGATCATCAAGGTGCGCCCCGGCACCGAGCCGAGCGCCTCGCAGGCCTTGCGCAAGGGCAGCGGGTCGGGCTTCTTGCGCTCGAACGAATCCCCTCCGAAGCAGTGTTCGAACCAGCCTGACAGGCCTTTGCGCTGCAGCAGGTCGCGCGCGAAGGCGGCGGGCTTGTTGGTCAGGCAGGCCAAGCGCAAGCCGGCCGAGCGCAGCTGCGCCAGGCCTTCGAGCACGCCGGGATAAACCGCCGAGTGGTGGCCATTGATACCCTCGTAATGCCGCTGGTAGTGGGCCCAGGCCGGCTCGTACAGCGCCGGCGCCCCGCCGACCGCGGCCAGGGTCTCGCGGATCAGGTGTTCCGAGCCCCGCCCGACGGTGCGCTCGATGAAAGGCCGCCCGACCGCCGGCAGGCCGAGGTCGGCCAGCATGCGCGCCAACGCCACCTCGAAGTCGCCGACCGTGTCGACCAGCGTGCCGTCGAGGTCGACCAGCGCGGCGTCATACAGCACCCGGCTCGCCGGGTACGGCGAGCCACCCTCCGAGAGGGTCGGGCCTTGCTTGGGGCGGCCCGGCGCGGCGGCCCGTTCGTCCCACCGCCCACCGGTCTCACTCATCGCGCCAGCTCGGCCCGCATCGCGTCGATGACCTGCTTGTAGTCCTTCTGGCCGAAGATCGCGCTGCCGGCAACAAAGGTGTCGGCGCCAGCGTCGGCAACGCGGCGGATGTTGTCGACCTTGATGCCGCCGTCGACCTCGAGCCGGATGTCGCGGCCGGTCGCATCGATCAGGCGGCGCACCTTCTCGGTCTTGCGCAGCGCGCTGTCGATGAAGCTCTGGCCGCCGAAGCCGGGGTTGACGCTCATGATCAGCACCAGGTCGACCTTGTCGATCACCCACTCGAGCACGTCGATCGGCTCGGCCGGGTTGAACACCAAGCCAGCCTGCGCGCCCTCGGCCTTGATCAGCTGCAGCGTGCGGTCGACATGGGTGCTGGCGTCGGGGTGAAAGCTCACCAGGTCGGCGCCGGCCTTGGCAAAGGCCTGTGCCAGCGCGTCGACCGGCTGCACCATCAGGTGCACGTCGATCGGCGCCTTGGCGCCATCGGGCTTGACCGAGTGGGGCTTGAGCGCCTGGCAGACCATCGGGCCGAAGGTCAGGTTCGGCACGTAATGGTTGTCCATCACGTCGAAGTGGATCCAGTCGGCGCCGGCCGCGAGCACGTCGCGCACCTCTTGGCCCAGGCGGGCGAAATCGGCCGACAGGATGCTGGGCGCGATGCGGTAGGTTCGGCTCATGGCGGGCGCAGTTCGAGACGCAAAGGGGCAATTTTAGGAGCCGCCCGGGGCAGGCTTTCTAGAATGCACCCATGAGCACGCCGAAATTCACCGTCTCGGTGGTCACCCAGTACCTGCCCGAACAATCGTCCAGCGCCGACGACGTGTTCGCCTTTTCGTACACCATCACAGTCCGCAACGAAGGCAACATCACCGGTCAACTGGTCGCCCGCCACTGGGTCATCACCGACAGCAGCGGCCGGGTCGAAGAGGTGCGCGGCCTGGCGGTCGTCGGGCACCAGCCGGTGCTCAAGCCCGGCGAGCAGTTCGAATACACCAGCTGGACACGCATCGCCACGCCCCGGGGCCGCATGCACGGCACCTTCTTCTGCATCACCGACGACGCGCACTGGTTCGACACACCGGTGCCCGCGTTCGAACTGTCGCAAGCCCAAGCCCTGCATTGATGACGCGCTGGGACCTGAGCGCGCTGCTCAACGCCGCCGACCCGCGGGCGCCGGCCGCCGAGCAGCACCTGTGGCTGGTGCGCTGGCTGCAATGGCTGCGCTCACCGGGGCCGACCAGCGCCGGCGACAGCCCGGGCGAGACGGCAGACCCCGCCACGCCCTGGCCGGTGCAGCGCCTGCGCTTGTTCATCGACGTGGTCGAGCGCCACCCCGAGCACCGCGCCCAGATCAGCGCCCTGTGGCGCGCCATCTTCGCCCGGCTCGATGCGACCGGCCTGCTGGCCGACTTCGGCTTCGCGCCGCGCCACGGCTTCGTCAGCGAACTGGCCGAGCGCCTGCGCCTGGCCTGCCTGCCCGGCACGCCGCAGACGACCGACCTCGGCGCCCTCTTCCCGCAGCTGTTCGGCAGCCCGGCGGATGCCGACTGGGTGGCCGCGATCGACGATGCGACGATCGAGCGCCTGCTGGCGCTGGCGGTGCCGGCCTCGCCGCCGGGTGAAGAGCCTTGGCGCGAACCGATGGTCGAGTCGATCCAGCTGCTGGCCAGCCAGATCCGTGCGTCCGGCCTGTCGGGGCCGATGCGCCTGCGGATGGACGAAGCGCTGCTGGCCGACCGGCCCTTCCACCAGGTCGTGCAGGCGGCCGAGGCGCTGCGGGCCGGCCACCGCGATGGCGACGACGGCAGCGCCCGGCTGCAGCAGGCGGGCTACCTGCGCGCGGTGCTCGACGCCTGCCGCGAAGCTGCCGCCAGCGTGCGTGGCCATCTGGACGAGCACGGCGTCTCGGTCGACCTGGTGTTCCAGGTCGAGCAACTGCGCGAGCGCGGCGAGCGCATCGAGGCGTTGCTGGCCTGCCTGGTCAGCGACCTGGCCGCCGACACCACGGTCGATGCAGCGGCCTGCGGCCCGCGCGGTGCGCCCGAGCTGCGCCACCTGATGACCGGGCTGGTGCGCTGCGCGAGCGAGCGGCGCGGCGTGGCGCGGCTGTTCGGCCACCACTACGCGCTGCTGGCGCGCAAGGTCACCGAGCGCAGCGCCGAAACCGGCGAGCACTACATCACCCGCGACCGGGCCGAGTACCGCACGATGCTGGCCCAGGCCACCGGCGGCGGCGCGGTCATCGGAGTCACCGCACTGCTGAAGTTCGGGCTCGGCGCGCTGGCGCTGTCGGCCTTCTGGGCCGGCTTCGCGGCCGGCACCAACTACGCGATCAGCTTCGTGCTGATCTACCTGCTGCACTGGGCGGTGGCCACCAAGCAGCCGGCGATGACCGCGCCGGCGATGGCCGCCAAGCTCGAGGGCGTGTCGGCCAGCAACCAGGCGGTCGAGGGCTTCGTCGACGAGGTGGCCAACCTGCTGCGCTCGCAGGTGGCCGGCATCGCCGGCAACCTGGCCGGCGTGGTGCCGGTGGTGCTGGCGATGCAGGGCCTGGCCTGGTGGGTGCTGGGCGCGCCGTTGGTCGGCGAGAAGCAGGCGCACTATGTGCTGCATTCGCTGCACCTGCTGGGCCCGACGCTGTTCTTTGCCGCCTTCACCGGCGTGCTGCTGTTCGCCGCCAGCCTGATCGCCGGCTGGGTCGAGAACTGGTTCGTCTTCCACCGGCTGGACAGCGCGATCGCCTGGAACCCGCGCATCCGCGACCGGCTCGGGCCCGAGCGCGCCCAGCGCTGGGCGCTCTGGTGGCGGCAACACATCTCAGGCCTCGCGGCCAATGTGTCGCTGGGCTTCATGCTGGGGCTGGTGCCGGTGCTCGGCGCGTTCTTTGGCTTGGCCGTCGAGGTGCGCCACGTCACGCTGTCGATGGGCCAGTTGGCGGCTGCGCTGGGCGCGTTGGGGCCGGCGCTGCTGCAAGAGCCCGACTTCTGGTGGTGCCTGGCGTCGATCCCGCTGGTCGGGGTGCTGAACCTGAGCGTCAGCTTCACGCTGGCGTTCAAGGTGGCGCTGGCCTCGCGCGGGCTGCGCGTCAACGACCGCGGCCGCCTGTATGCGGCGCTGCGCCGGCGCTGGCGCCGCGCGCCGGCCAGCTTTCTGCTGCCGCCAGCCGAGGCCCGCCCGGCCCCGCCCTGATCAACCCGGATCGTTCTTGCCCGATGCGCTGTCCCCGCCCTGCTCCGTGTCTGCCGGTTCGCCGCCACGCCGGCCCGAGAACATCGTCCACCAGACGATGAAGACCAGCACCCCGCCGGCGGCCAGCGCTTCGAAGATCAACCAACCCATGTCCACTTTCCCGCGCCATGGCGGCGCCCGCCGCCGATTGTCGTCCCGCACCGTCGGCACCCTGTTGAGCCTCGCGCTGCTGGCGTCGTGCTCGGTGCTGCAACGCCAGCCGCCGGTGCCGGTGGAAGACCGGGGCGCCGTGCCCGGCGCGCCCGCGGCACCCGCCTCGGCCGCCAGTGCCCCGGTGCCCGCACCGCCCGGCACGCTCGAGCGCGGCCACGCGCGCTGGGTGCCGTCGAGTTTTGCCGAGCTGCCCGGTTGGGGCCAGGACCGCGTGGCCGAGCTGTGGCCCGCGCTGCGCCTGAGCTGCGGCACCAACGGCAGCGCCGCGCTGGCCGAGGGCTGGGCCACGGTCTGCGCGCAGTCGCGCCAGTTCTTCCCGGCCGACGACCAGCAGGCCCGGCAGTGGCTGGAGCAGCGCTTCAAGGTCTACCGCATCGAGTCGCCCGAGGGCGACCCGGCCGGCCTGGTGACCGGCTACTTCGAGCCGCTGGTCGACGCCAGTCGCAAGCCGACGCGCATCCGCAAGGTCGCGCTGTACGGCACGCCGGGCGACCTGGGCCAGCGCAAGCCCTACTGGACGCGGCAGGAGCTGGACACGCTGCCGGCCGCGCAGGCCGGCCTGAAGGGCCGCGAGATCGCCTATGTCGAAGACCCGCTCGATGCGCTGGTGCTGCAGGTGCAAGGCTCGGGCCGCCTGCGCGTGGTCGAGCCCGACGGCAGCGTGCGCCTGCAGCGCCTGGCCTTCGCCGGCCACAACGACCAGCCCTACCGCTCGGTCGGCCGCTGGCTCATCGACCAGGGCGAACTGCTCGCCGGCGAGGCCAGCTGGCCCGCGATCAAGGACTGGATGAAGCGCAACCCCCGGCGCATCAACGAGGCGCTGTGGCAGAACCCGCGCACCGTGTTCTTCCGCGAAGAGCCGCTGCCCGACCCGGCGCTGGGGCCCAAGGGGGCGCAGGGTGTGCCGCTGACCCCGGGCCGCTCGATCGCGGTCGACCCGTTGTCGGTGCCCTATGGCACACCGGTCTGGCTCGATGCGACCGAGCCGCTGTCGAACAAGCCGCTGCAACGGCTGGTGATGGCGCAGGACACCGGTGGCGCGATCGTCGGCGCGGTGCGCGCCGACTACTTCTGGGGCTGGGGAGACGAGGCCGAGGCACAGGCCGGGCGGATGAAGCAGCCGCTCAGGGCGTGGGCCCTCTGGCCGAAATGATGCCCCCACGCCCCTTGCCAGGGGCCGCCCCCCGAGGGGGCTGAGCCCGGACATGAAAGGTCCAGTGGACCTTTCGTGCCTGGCGAAGGGGCGGGCCACTGGCCCGCCGCGGTCTGCAAGACCGCGCAGCGGACCGGCAAAGCCGGATCCGCGCACGCCACTTGGAGGGCCCGGGCTGCGCCGGGCCGCTAAGGCAGGCGGTTGAGGCGAAGTTGAAGGGCTTGGCCGGTGCCGTCGGGCGCCGACCAGTGGCCGACCTCTTGCCATTGGTCCAGCTGCAGCAACAGGTCGCCGTCGAGTTGATGGGCGGCATCGCCACGAGGGGTGTCGGCCGTGTCGGGCAGCGGGTGTTCGAAGCGGAAGCTCAGTTGCGCCGGCGCGGAGCCGCCGGGCCATTGCACCTGCACCCACAGCGCGTCGCGCTGGCCGTGGCGGCGGGTGCGGCTTTCGATGCCCTGGCCCAGCGCCGTCCATGCCCAATCGGGCTGGGCCGACAGCTCGTCGCGCTGCAGGGCGATCTGTGCCTGGCCGCCGTTGCGCACGAGCAGCCGCGGCGCGGGCGTCTCAGGGGTCGCCGTGCGGGTGGTCTGTGAGCCGGGCGGGGCGGTGGCCGGGCTGGTCGTCGACACCGTGACCGAGCCGGGCGCCGTCACCGGCACCGGTGGCGAAGGCCACGGCACCACACGCCACTGCAGGCTGAAGTTGACCGCCGGCGGCGGCGTGGCGGCCTGCGCGCTGGCGATCGCGACCATCAGGCCGGCCAGCAACAGGTGGCGGCGCGTCAACACCGGGCGGCTCCAACACAACATGACGGCAAGGACAGTAGCACCGTGCCGCCCGGCCGGCCAGCCGCGCGTTCCGCGCCGTCAGCGCGAGCGTGCATCCGGCACGACCACCAGTTCGTTGACCACGCCTTCGACATCGTCGATGCCACGCACCAGCGTCTCCAGCGCCTGGGACTCGGCCTGGCTGCCGACGCAGCCCTGCAGCCAGACCCAGCGCCGCTGGCCCGTGGCCCAGACGCTGGTCGTGCGGTCGAAGCGGCCGTCGGCATCGACCGCCTTCTGCACCCGCGGCATGATCTCTTTGTCGTACAGGTAGCTGTTGGGCAGGCGGCAGCGGCCGGCGCGAAAACAGCTGGTGCCGCGCTCGATGCGGCCGTGGGCCTGCGCCTTGGCGTCGGCCTCGGTCAGCAGCGGGCCTTCGGGCACCGGGCAGGTGGGCAGCGCACGCGTCAGCTGGACGAACGGGTCGTCGAAGACGTTGCGGCGCAGCTCGTCGGCGGCAACGAACCCGGGCAGACCAACGAGCAACACGATTGCAGCGCTCCGTAGGAGTCGCTGCTCTCCAAGTGGCGTGCGCGGAGCCGGCTTTGCCGGTCCGCTGCGCGAGCCCCCTCGGGGGGCAGCCCCCGGAAGGGGGCGTGGGGGCTTCATTTCCGCTACTTCAGGCCTCCGGAGAGGAATTGCTTCAGCCGCTCGCTGGTCGGCTTGACCAGCACCTCACGCGGCGCGCCCTGCTCTTCGATCAGGCCCTGGTGCAGGAAGATCGCGTGGTTGGCCACCTCGCGCGCGAACTCCATTTCGTGTGTCACGACCAGCATCGTGCGGCCTTCGGCGGCCAGGCCGCGCATCACCTTCAGCACCTCGCCGACCAGCTCGGGGTCGAGCGCCGAGGTTGGCTCGTCGAACAGCATCACCTCGGGGTCGATGGCCAGCGCGCGCGCGATCGCGACCCGCTGCTGCTCACCGCCCGACAGCTGCGCCGGGTAGTTGTTTTCGCGGTGCGACAGGCCAACGCGGGCCAGCAGCTCGCGCCCGCGCTCGCGCGCCTGCGCCGGCGGCTGGCCGAGCACGTGGATCGGCGCCTCGATCACGTTCTCGATCGCGGTGCGGTGCTGCCACAGGTTGAAGCTCTGGAAGACAAAGGCCAGCCGCGAGCGCCAGTGGCGCAATTGCGCGGGGTCGGCCGCCGTCAGGCTGCCGTCGCGGTCGCGCTTGAGGGCCAGCGTCTCGTTGCCCAGCTGCAGCGTGCCCTCGTGCGGTTGCTCGAGCAGGTTCAGGCAGCGCAGCAGCGTGCTCTTGCCCGAGCCGCTGGCGCCGATGATCGCCATCACATCGCCCGGCTTGGCCTTCAACGACACGCCGCGCAGCACCTCGCGGTCGCCGAAGCGTTTGTGCAGGTTGTCGACAACGAGGCCGAGGTGGGAAACAGGTGAAGTCATGGTGGGGGTCAGGCCGACAGCAGCGAGCCCTGGCGCAGTGCCTCGCGCCCTGCCACCTTGCCGATCGGCATGCCGGCGACGGCGAACCGTTTGCGCTCGCGGGCGAAGAACAGGCCGTCGACCGGGCTGGTCAGCACGCTGGTCGCGCCCGTGATCGGGTCGATGATCTCGGCCAAGGGCTCGCCGGTGCACACGCGCTGGCCGACCTCGCACAAGAACACCAGCACGCCGCCATGCGGCGCGTGCAGCGGCATCGAGCCGGCCAGCGGCGTCGGCTCGCACACCGTGGGCGGCAACGCCGGCGCCGGGTCGAGCCGGATCGCGCCGCGGTGGTGCAGGTAGACCAGGATCGCGTCGGCGTCGCGCTCGGCCAGCCCGTGCGCCACGTCGCCCTCGCCGCGCAGCTCGATCGTCGCGGCCAGGCAGGCCGGCGGCACCGGCTTGGCCGGGCCCAGGCGCTCGGCCAGGTCGGGCCAGAGCATCGAGCAGGCCTCGTCGAACGGGTCGCCGCCCGAGCGGCCGGCCAGCAACGCCACCTCGGCGCCGAGGCAGCGCGTCAGCAGCTCACCGCCGGCGTCCCAGCCGGCGTGCGTGCTGTACAGGTGCAGCAGCGCCTCGCCGTCGCAGTGCAGGTCGAGCACGACGTCGGCATCGACCGCCATGCCCAGCAGCGTGCGGCGCAGGTGTTCGAGCGAGGTGGTGGCCGGCAGCGCCGCCACCGCGCCGCGCAGCGCCGTGCGCACCAGCGCCACGTTGGCCTGCGCGTCGGCGCCCAGTTTGTCGCCGCAACGCTCGATCACGGCCGAGGTCAGGTCGGTGAACTGGCGGTTGAAGTTCTCGCCGCTGCCCCACTCGAAGCGGCCCTGCGGCGAGCGCAGCATCCACTGGCCCATCCCCAGCGGGTTTGCCGCGGGCACCAGCACGACCTCGCCGGTGACCTGGCCAGCCGCGTCCAGCGCCGCCAGGCGGCTGCGCAGGTGGTGAGCGACCAGCATGCTGGGCACTTCGTCGGCGTGCAACGAGGCCTGGATGTAGACCTTCGGGCCGGCGCCGGGCCGGGCGTGCGAGGTGCCGAAATGCAGGCTGACCAGCTCGTGGCGGGCGCCAGGTGTGGACGGCAGCAGGGGGTGGTGTTCAGTGCGCATGAAACGAAGGGGTTAGCGGGCCGTCAGCGGCGTCAGCCAGCGCGCTTCGGCGGCGCGGAACAGCCCCACCAGCACGAAGGTCAGCAGCAGGTAACAGACGCCCGCGGTGATGAAGGCCTCGAACGGCATGTAGAAGCGCGAGTTGACCTCGCGCGCGGCGCCGGTCAGGTCGTACAGCGTGACCGTGCTGGCCAACGATGTGGCGTGCAGCATCAGCACCACCTCGTTGCCGTAGGCCGGCAGCGAGCGCCGGAAGGCCGACGGCAGGATGACGCGCCGAAACGTCGTCCAGCGCGACATGCCCAGCGCCTTGGCCGCCTCGACCTCGCCGCCCGGCACCGCGCGCATCGCGCCGTAGAGGATCTCGGTGGTGTAGGCGCCAGTGTTGAGCACGAAGGCCGCGACCGCGCAGAACCAGGCCGAGCGCAGCAGCGGCCACAGCGCGCTCTCGCGCACGACCTCGAACTGCGCCAGCCCGTAGTACAGCAAGAAGACCTGCACCAGCAGCGGCGTGCCGCGCATCACATAGGTGAAGGCCCAGACCGGCCGCCAGGCCCAGGGCGACGGCAGGCTGCGCAGCATCGCCAGCGGCAGGGCCAGCAGCATGCCGAAGCCAAGCGACAGCGCCAGCAGCGCCAGTGTCACGAGCGCGCCCTGGCCGTACATCGGCAGGCTGTCGAGGATGACGTCGAAATCCATCTCGCGCCGCCCCCGTCAGACCGCGACCTGGCGCACGCCGATCGCCAGCTTGCGCTGCAGCGCCGCGAAGCCCCACTCGGAGACGGACGTGAACAGCAGGTACATGCCACCGGCCGCGAGGTAGAACATGAACGGCTCGTGGGTCGCGCCCGCCGCCTGGGCCGAGCGGTTCATCAGGTCGGACAGGCCGATCACCGAGACGATCGCGGTGCTCTTGACCATCACCAGCCAGTTGTTCGACAAGCCCGGCAGCGCATGGCGCAGCATCTGCGGGCCGACCACGCGCACCAGCACCTGGCGCGGTGTCATGCCGAACGCGAGCGCCGCCTCCTTCTGGCCGGCCGGCACCGCGAGGAACGCACCGCGCAGCACCTCGGTGATGTAGGCGCCGAAGATGAAGCCGATGGTGAGCACGCCGGCCACGAAGGGGTCGATGTCGACATAGCCCCAGCCGAAGCGGTCACCCAGCGAATTGATCAGCACCTGGCCGCCGTAGAAGACGGTCAGCATCATCACCAGGTCAGGCACGCCGCGGATCAGCGTGGTGTAGACCTGCGCCAGCCAGCGCAGCGGCCGCAGGCGCGACAGCTTCGCCAGCGCGCCCAGCAGCCCGAGCACCAACGCAATGGCCAGCGACGCGAACGCCACCGCCAGCGTCAGCAGCGAGCCCTCCAGCAGGCTCGCGCCATAACCGTGCAACATTCCCTCAGCCCTTGTTGTTCTTCAGCGTTCGTCTCGACCGTCCACCAGCCTCACTGGCCGTAGACGTCGAAGTCGAAGTACTTGTCCTGGATCTTCTTGTAGGTGCCGTTGGCGCGGATCGCGGCAATCGCGGCATTGAGCTTCTGCTGCAGACCGGTGTCGCCCTTGCGCACAGCGATGCCGGCGCCGATGCCGAAGATCTTCGGGTCGTCGATCGGGGCGCCGACGCGCGCGAAGCCCTTGCCGGCCGGCGTCTTCATGAAGCCCATGTCGGCCGAGACCGAGTCGCACAGCACCGCGTCGACGCGGCCGGCGGCCAGGTCAAGGAAGACCTCGTCCTGCTTGGCGTAGCGCACGATCTCGCTGTCCTTGAAGTGCTCGGTCGCGAAGCGGTCGTGCGTGGTCGTGCGCTGCACACCGATCTTCTTGCCCTTCCAGGCGGCGGCCGACTGGTCGGCTGAGGTGCCCGCCTTGGCGATCAGCCAGGCCGGGGTGTTGGAGTACTTGTTGGTGAACAGCACCGACCGCTGCCGCTCTTCGGTGATCGACATCTGGGCCACGATGGCGTCGAACTTGCGCGCCTGCAGCGCCGGGATCATGCCGTCCCATTCCTGGTTGACCAGCGCGCACTCGGCCTTCATCTCGGCGCACAGCGCGTTGGCGATGTCGATGTCGAAGCCCTTGATCTTGCCGTCGGTGCCGATCTCGGAGAACGGCGGGTAGGCGCCCTCGACGGCGATGCGGACCTTTTTCCAGTCGGGCGCCTGGGCCTGCACGGCGGTGCCGGCAACGGACAACAGCGCGGCCAATGCGGCAGCGAGGACGGTGGTGCGGCGAAGGGTCATGGTCAAGCTCTCCTGGCTAACTCGGCGATACAGCGGCTCGTTCGGCCACGTGGGCGGATGGGTGGTTGGTGGGCAGCGCCTGGGGGTCAGCGCGTCCAGGGCGAATACAGCGGGCGGCTGATGCGCACCGGGGCGATGTCCAGATACAGGCTCGCCACCGAGTACTCGTCGCTGCCGGACTCGTCAGAGTACCAGCCCATGCTGTCCTTGCCCTTGTAGACCCTGAAGGAAAACCCCAGGTCGGCCAGCGGCTCGCTGGACGGTGCCTTGGGGTCGAAGCTCAGGCCCCGCACTTCCTTCTGGTTGCTGTCGATCAGGAAGCCCATCGCGTTGCTCAGCGTCGAGTCGCTCAGCATGTCGATGTAGAACGGCTCGTTGGTGTACTCGGGCTTGTAGTTGGGCGAGTTCGGGTCGAGGAACTGGCCGCGCCGCTTGCGCTCGGACGGCTCGATCCGGCGCAGCCCCAGGTCGAAGTGGTCACCACGGTCGAGGTAGGTCAGGCGGGCGCCGGTCAGGTTCAGCGCGTTGATGTTGCTGTCGATCTTCACGTCGTTCAGGTCGATCAGCAAGGCGCCCTTGCCGCCGATCACCTCGACCATGTCGCCCTGCACGATGGCCGCGCTGTTCTCTTCGATGCCCAGGCCGAGCTTGTAGCCCTTGGCCAGCATCAGCGGGATCATCCGACCGAAGCGGCCGCGCTTCAAGAAGTGCTGGTCGACGAACAGGTTGGGGCCGACGAAGCCCAGGCCGTGGTCGATCTCCTTGCCTTCGCGCAGCTGGCCCTTCATCACGTTGATGACGGACAGCGCGTCGCGGAACATCACGGTCGACATGATGGCCGCGCCGGCCGAGGTGCCGGCCACGACGCCGCCGCGGCGATAGACCTCCCAGATCACGTTCAGCATCGGCGTGTTGTGGCCGCCGGGCTTGAAGGTGTCGACGATGCGCTCTTGCGCGCCGCCGGTGAAGAACACGCCATTGGCGTTGCGCACCAGCTCGAGCAACTGCGGGTCGCGCACCGCCTTGTCCAGGTCGACCCATTTCAGCTGTGGCGCCACCGGCATCGACTCGGCCACCGCGCCGCGTTTTTCGAGCAGCTCGGACGCGCGGCGGCCGGCCTTGTCGGGCGTTTCGGACGCGGTGCCGAAGACCACCCAGCGCGCACCCTTGCCGCCAGACAGCTCGACCATGCGCGACCAGACCTCGTCGTTGTCGGCCTTCAGCGCGCCACCGATGATCACCGCGTAGCCCTTGACCGGCTCGCCGACCTTGGTCTCGCGCGCACCGAACGCGGCCCGCGCACCGGCACTGGGCACGGCACTGGGCACGGCACTGGGCACGGCGCTCGGCACCGCGCTGGGCGCCGAGGCCGGGGCAGACGGAGGCTGCGGCGACGGCCCGGTGAGGGGGGCCCGGTCTTGGGCGGCGGCGCCCATCGGGCCGGCCACAACGACGACAGCGACCAGCGCTGCAACAAGTTTTTTCAAGCTTGGGTTCATGACAGGCAATATGTTCTCGGCTCCCCGGGGGGCATCTTGGCATTGGCGGCACCCCTCAACCACCAAGAACTGGGGATGGACTCGTTCTTGCATCGGCCGCGCTCAGCGGCAACGCCGCGATGATGCCTGCAGTTGCGCCCTTGCCACGACCGCGGCGGCATCGTTTTGCGAAGCATCACAGGCTTCATAGACTGCATCCGCACCCGCAGTTCCCTCACTTTTGTCGAAAGCGACCCGATGCGCCCAGCCCACCGCCAAGCCCGCCCCACCCTGCACTTGTTGGCCCAGGTCGCGCTGCTGGCCCTGGCCGCACCGCTGGCAGCCAACGGCCAGACCCCGGCGGCGGATGACACCGGCACGACGCCGAAGCCGGCGCGGGTGGAGATCACGGGGTCGCTGATCAAGCGGATCGAGGGCGAAAGCGCGCTGCCGATCCAGGTCATCACACGAGAAGAGATCAACAAGCTCGGCATCACGACCGCCGCCGAATTGATGGGCAAGCTGACCGCGGCCTCGAACGGCCTGACCGACGGCGGCAGCATCAACGTCGGCGGTTATGACCAGAAGGGTTTCAACTCGGCCAACCTGCGCGGCGTCGGCACCTCGTCGACGCTGGTGCTGCTGAATGGCCGGCGCATGGCCAACTTCGCGTCACCCGGTGACGATGCGGGCGTCGACCTGAACAACATCCCCGCGGCCGCCATTCAACGTGTCGAGGTCCTGCTCGACGGCGCGTCGGCGCGCTACGGGACGGACGCGATCGGCGGCGTGATCAACTTCATCACCCAGACCGACTATCAAGGCGTCGAGCTGAACGCCTACGGCGGTGGCACCCAGGAAGGCGGCGGCGGCAAGACGACTGCGTCGATCGCCGCCGGCTTCGGCAGCCTGGGGGAGAGCGGCTTCAATGTCTTTGGTGTGCTCGATGTCCAGCACACCCAGGCGCTGCGCACCTCGCAGCGTGATTTCATCAAAGACCTGCGCGTGCCCGAGCGGCTGCCGCACCTGCTGTCGGGCTACACCAGCCCGGCCAACATCCGGCTGGGCTCGGACCAGCGCGACTATCTGCAGGAACACAATTTCGAACTCGCGCCGGGGCATCCCATCGAGAACCGCACGATCAACCTCAGCGTGCCGAACTGCAACCCGCCGGCCAACCTCTACCTGCCCAATGGCATCGGCGGTGTCGACGCCTGCACCTACGACTACATGCGCGACACCGAGCTGTACCCGAAGTCCGACAAGCTCGGCTTCCTCGGCCGCGGCGTGCTGGCCTTGGGCGGCGAGCACCAACTCTATGGCGAAGTCGCCTACAGCCGCGCCAAGACCTGGTATGTCGGTTCGTCGGCGCGCACCAACTCGGTCATGCAGGTCAAGGACGTGCCGGAGTTCGTCGCGATCGGTATGGACCAGGATCCCGACGTCGACCAGGAACTCGAGGTCCACGCACGGCTGCCCGAAGCCGGTGCGCGCACCAGCGAGCTGACCAGCACCGGCGAGCGCTACGTCGTCGGCCTCAGCGGCGTCCTGTCGGGCTGGGACTACGACATCGGCCTGAACCACAGCGTCAACACCGTCGCGGACAAGGACGGCCACGGCTACCTGCTGTATCAAGAGTTGCAAGACGCGATCTACGACCACGTCGTCGACGTCGTGCACCCGGACCCGGCGACCAACAAGGCCTTCTACGACACCATCCAGGTCAACGACGTGGCACGGCGCTCGAAAGGCACGATGGATTCGATCGACGCCAAGGCCTCGCGCTCGCTGATGAAGCTGGACGGCGGTGATCTCGCGCTGGGGCTGGGCGGCGAATTCCGCCGCGAGACAACCAGCTACAAGCCCTCGGCGCTGTACGCCAGCGACAACATCAACAACGACGACGTCGCCGGCGAGACCGAGCCGCGCAGCGACAGCCGCAAGGTGGCGGCCGTCTACGCCGAACTGGAAGCGCCGATCAGCAAGCAGTGGACGCTGCAGTTCGCCGCCCGTCACGACAAATACCAGAACGTCGGCAGCACGACCAATCCGAAGATCGGTGCGAAGTTCCAGCCGATGCCCGAGCTGCTGCTGCGCGGCTCGGCCGGCACCGGCTTTCGGGCACCGTCGTTGTCGGATCTGTACCGCCCGACCGTCGTCAGTTCGACCGCGACGCTGCCCGACCCGGTCTGCATGGCCGAGAACGACAACGACCTGTCCTTTTGCGCCGACAACTGGGAAACCCATCGCTTCAGCAACGCGAACCTGAAGCCCGAGCACTCACGCCAGTTCTCGCTCGGCGTCGTCGCTCAGCCCAGCAAGAACTGGAGCTTCAGCGTCGACTACTGGAACATCCGCAAGTCCGACCTGATCAGCGAGCTGGGCGACGATGTGATCCTGTCACACGCCGACAAGTACGCCAGCCTGATCCACCGCTACAGCGACCCGCGCAATGGCAACCAGGACTTCATCGACACCTGCGGCGAGGACCCGGACCCGGACGACACTGGCATCTGCTACATCGACCTGCGCAAGGAAAACCGCGGTGCGATGCGCTCCTCGGGTCTGGACATCGTGGTCGACTGGAGCGGCCTGAAGACCGCCTTCGGCGAGTTCGCCGTGCACCTGGCCGGCACCTACACGCTTGAGTCGAAGCAGCAGACCGGCGACGGCGACCCCTTCGTCAGCAACCTGGGCCACTTCGTCACCGACGGCGTCGTGCAGCGCTGGCGCCACCGGCTGAGCGCGGACTGGGAATACGGGGCGTTCGGCGCCACGCTGTCGAACACCTACTACTCCGGCTACGAAGACCAGAACTCGGCCATCGACACCGACAGCGGCACCGTCGTCGGCAAGAACCACGTCAAGGCCTATTCGCTGTGGGACCTGTCGGGCTCGTGGGCGTTCGACAAGTCGCTGAAATTCCGCGCCGGGGTCCGCAACGTGTTCGACACGCCGCCGCCGTATTCGAACCAGGCCTGGTACTTCATCTCGGGTTACGACCCCAGCTACACCGACCCGCGCGGACGCTTCTTCTACGCCAGCGTGCAATACACCTTCAAGTAGCACCGGCGTCATGCCTCGGCCATGCCCTATCCTGTCGGGCATGGCTGCTGAAGATCCGACCCTGGCCGCGCTCGCGGCCGACACCTCGCACGACCTGACCAGCGACGACGCGCTGCGCCGCATCTACAGCACCGGCCCCGGTGACACCTCGCTGGCCAAGGTCTGCGACCATGTGCACCCGCTGTACCGGCCGTACATCGAGGCCGCGCCGTTCGCCGTGCTGGCCACGCGCGGGCCGCACGGGCTGGACACCTCGCCGCGCGGCGACGGGCCTGGCTTCGTGGAGATCGCCGACGACA
This sequence comes from Ideonella sp., assembly GCF_041914305.1. Lineage (NCBI taxonomy): Bacteria > Pseudomonadati > Pseudomonadota > Betaproteobacteria > Burkholderiales > Sphaerotilaceae > Ideonella > Ideonella sp. Next base: position 240,470 of record NZ_JAYSDQ010000007.1, on the reverse strand, counting down.
AGACGCTGCTGCTGCCCGACCGGCGCGGCAACCAGCGCATCGACAGCCTGCGCAACCTCGTGCACGACCCGCAGGTGGCGCTGCTGTTCATGATCCCGGGCGTCGGCGAGACGCTGCGCGTCAACGGCAGCGCGCGCATCTCGGCGGCGCCCGCGCTGTGCGAGCGCCTGGCCGTCGATGGCAAGGCGCCGGCCGCGGTGCTGGTGATCTCGGTCCACTCGGTCTTCTTCCAGTGCGCGCGCGCGATCAAGCGCTCGCACCTGTGGGACCCGGCGCGCCACATCGAACGCAGCACGCTGCCGTCGCCAGGGCTGATCCTCGAAACCCTGAGCCACGCGAGCATCGACGGGGCCGACTACGACGCCGCCCTGCAGGCGCGCCAGGCCGCCACGCTGTACTGACGCCGAGGGCCTGGTGCAAGGCGTGCCCGAGCAGTTCGACCAGCCGCAGGACCGGGCCGAGTTTCGCCGCGCGGCCGGGCAAGAGGGGGTCGAGCTGTACCGCGCGCACATCGTGCACCACCGGTTCGCGCCGCATATCCACGACGGTTATGGCCTGGGTGTGATCGAGGCCGGGCAGGAGCGTTTCGACTACCGCGGCCGCGAGCACCTCGCCCCCGCCGGCGCGATCGTGCTGATGCAGCCGGGCGAGCTGCACACCGGCGGCGCAGCCTCGCCCCAGGGCTGGCGCTACCGCATGCTCTACCTCGACGAAGCGGTGCTGGCGGCGCACCTGGGCGGCGAGCCGGCCTGGCGTTTCGACAGCGCGGTCTGGCGGGGCGACCTGCCCCGCGCCACCGCCATGGCCCAGGCGATGGCCGCGCTGTGGCGGGCCGAGGATGCAGCAGCCGCCGACGCCACGCTGGCCGAGGTGCTGGCGCTGCTGGCCCCGCTGGCCACGGGCCATCACGACGCGCGCACTGATCCGTCCAACGGCCCGCGACCTTTCCAGCGCGTGGTCGACGCGCTGCACGCCGACCTGCCGCGCGAGTGGCGGTTGAACGAACTCGCCGCCCTCGCCGGCCTGAGCCCCTTTCACTTTCAGCGCGCGTTCAAGGCCGCCTACGGCATCAGCCCGCACCAGTGGCGCATTGCGCTGCGGGTGGCCGAGGCCAAGCGGCTGCTGTCGCGCGGCATGCCCGCCGCCGAGGTGGCCGCCACGGTCGGCCTGGTCGACCAGGCGCACCTGACGCGCCGCTTTGCCGGCATGTATGGCGTGACGCCGGCGCGCTATCAGCGCCAGCTGCGCACGTCGGTGCCGGTCAGCGCGCCGGCTCGTCCAGCGGCTCCAGCACCGCGGCCGCGGCCTTTTGCACCGCACGGCTGAGCGCCTCCAGCACGGCCGGGCCGCGCCGCTTGTGCTGCCAGTGCAGCGGCACCGCCAGCGTCTGCCCCGGCATCAGCTCGACCAGCTCGCCGCGGTCCAGCATCGGCTGCACCATCGCCCGCATGTTCATGCCCCAGCCGAGGCCGGCCAGACAACCATCGACAAAAGCCTGGGTCGACGGCAGCCAGTGCGTCGGCGCCGGCAGGTCCTGGCCCAGCACCTGCTCGATCCATTGGCCTTGCAGCCGGTCGCGCCGGTTGAAGGTCAGCGTGGGGGCCTGCGCCAGTGACTCGGCATGGACACCATCGGCAAAGTGGCGCTGCATGAAGGCCGGGCTCGCGGTGGCGCAGTAGCGCAGCCGGCCGAGCGGCACGCTGCGGCAACCCGGCACGGCGGGCGCGAGTGCCGTCACGGCCGCGACCACCTCGCCGCTGCGCAGCCATTCGGCGGTGTGCTCCTGGTCGTCCAGGCTCAGGTCGAGCAGCAGCGGTGCGTTGGCGGTGGCCTCGGCCGCGGCGGCGATGAACCAGCTCGCCAGGCTGTCGGCATTCACCGCCACCGGCAGGGTCACACGGCCCTGCACCCCCTGCGCCAGCACCGGCAGCTCGCCGAGCAGCTCGTGCTCGAGCAGGCCGACCTGCTCGGCGTGGCGGGCCAGCGCGCGGCCGGCCGGCGTGGCCCGCGTTGGGTTCGAGCGCACGACCAGCACCTGGCCCAGCCGCTCTTCGAGCAGGCGCACGCGTTGAGACACGGCCGACGGCGTCAGGTGCAGCGCCCGCGCGGCACGCTCGAAGCTGCCTTCGCGCAGCACCGCGGCCAGCGCGTCGATCAGGGCGTAGTCCAGCATGTCAACGGGTCCCCTCTTGAGCGCTGCTTCATCGGCTGAAGAAAGTCTAACTGGCGTTCTTCGTCAACGGCCGGCAAGCTGCGCAGCATGCTCGACGACACCCCGCTCACCACCGCCGCCTCGCTGCTCGACCCCGCCCTGCAAGGCCTGGCGCTGACCTTCGGCCTGATCGTCGCGATCGGCGCGCAGAACGCCTTCGTGCTGCGCCAGGGCCTGCGGCGCGAACACGTCGGCACCATCATCGCCTTCTGCACGCTGGCCGATGCGGTGCTGATGGCCGCCGGCGTCGCCGGCCTGGCCAGCCTGATCGGCGCGCAGCCCGGGCTGGCCCGCCTGCTGGCCGGCGGCGGCGCGCTGTTCCTGCTCGGTTACGGGCTGCGCGCACTGTGGAACGCCCGCGCCCCGGGCGCGCTGCAAGCCACCACGAGCACCAGCCTGGGCCGCCGGCAGGCGCTGGTGCAGGTGGCCGGCTTCACGCTGCTGAACCCGCACGTCTACCTCGATTCGGTGCTGCTGATCGGCACGATCGGCGCGCAGCACAGCGGCGCGCCGGCGCGGGCGGCCTTCGTCGGCGGCTGTGTGCTGGCCAGCGCGCTGTGGTTCACCGCGCTCGGCTACGGCGCGCGCAAGCTGGCGCCGCTGTTCGCCCGCCCACAGGCCTGGCAGGTGCTCGACGCGCTGGTCGGCCTGACGATGCTGGTGCTGGCCTGGAAGGTGGCGCCGATGGCCTGGCGCTGAAACAGCAACGCGGTACAAGACCGCCCGCGCCCGGCCGGCGCATCATCGCGGCATGACCATGGGTGTGTTGTTCGCGCTGGCCGCCGGCCTGATGTGGGGCCTGGTGTTCGTCGGGCCGCTGATGCTGGCCGACTATCCGGCCGTGATGCTGTCGTTCGGCCGTTACCTGGCCTTCGGCCTGATCGCGTTGCCGCTGGCCTGGCTGGACCGCGCCAACCTGCGCCAGCTCAGCCGCGCCGACTGGGTCGAGGCGCTGAAGCTGGCCCTCGTCGGCAACGTCGTCTACTACCTGTTCCTGTCGTCGGCCATCCAGCGCGCCGGCGCACCGCTGCCGACGATGATCATCGGCACGCTGCCGGTGGTCATCGCCACCTGCGCCAACGTGCGCAACGCGGCGCGCGACGGCCACCTGCCCTGGCGCCGGCTCGCGCCGTCACTGGGCCTGATCGCACTCGGCATCGGGCTGGTCAACCAGGCCGAATGGACCGCCCTGCGGGCCGACCCCGACGCCGACGTGGGCCGCTACGCGCTCGGCGCGGTATTGGCCGTGGGCGCGGTCATCTGCTGGACTTGGTACCCGCTGCGCAATGCCGACTGGCTGCGCGCCCACCCTGATCGCAGCCCCCGAAGCTGGGCCACCGCGCAGGGCGTGGCGACGCTGCCGCTGGCGGTCGTCGGCTACGCGTCGACCTGGCTCTGGTTCGGCGCCACCGACGCGCCCTGGGCCATGCCCTTCGGCCCGCGGCCCGACGCCTTCGTCACGCTGATGCTGGCGATCGGCCTGCTGTCGTCATGGCTCGGCACGCTGTGTTGGAACGAAGCCAGCCAGCGCCTGCCGACCAACCTGGCCGGCCAGTTGATCGTCTTCGAGACGCTGTCGGCGCTGGCCTACGCCTTCGTGCTGCGCGGCCACGGCCCCTCGCCCACCACCATCGCCGGCATCGTGCTGCTGATCGCAGGGGTCGCCTGGGCGCTGCGGGTGGAGCCGGAGCCGGTCGCTGCCGAAGGCCATTCCACCTAGCGGAAACACCTGCGCAGCGACCGCTGCACGCTGAACGTTGACAATCGAATTCGTTTGAATACACTTGTGTTCAAAGGAACACGAGAGGCATTCATTCATGGTCAGCACCGCTGTCTCGATGGAGCCGCTGTCCGCACGCATCCCGAGTGACCTCTACCTGTGGCTGGCCCAGCTGCAGGTCGAAGGGGCCACCACCAACAGCGACAAGCTGCGCGTGCTGCTCGGCCAACTCAAGCGCCAACACGATGGCGCATTCGATTTCGTTGCCGCGCACGCGTGGTCGCGCGACCTGGTCGGCCGGCTGCGTGACGCACTGGTGCGCGTGGAAGGCACCGCCGGCCGCCATTCCGAGGTGCTGAACGCGGTGCTCGACCACCTGGCGACTTCGCTCGCGCTGGCAATCAGCCAGACGCCGGCCAACGAACAACAGGCCGCGCAGCTCGAAGATGCGCTGGTGCGCCGTGCCTTCGCGCTGGCCGAGGCGCTGCTGCGCCAGGGCCTGACCGACGAGGCGGCGGCCTACGACCCGGGCGTGGTGAAACGGCACATGGCCGCTACCATCCAACTGGCCTCGACCCTGCAAACCTTGAAGGGAACGTGACATGGCTGATTCACTGAAGACACGGGTGGGCCGTGTGATCACCGGCGGCGTGCACGCGCTGCTGGACCGCCTGGAAGACCAGGCGCCCGAGGCGATGATGGAGCAGGCGATCCGCGAAGCCGACGGCGTGATCGCCGATGTGCGCCACGAGCTGGGCACGACCTCGGCCAACCGCCACCTGGCGCAGCAGCAACACCTGAACCTGAACCGCCAGCATGAGGCCTTGAGCGAGCAGCTCAGCCAGGCGCTGGCACAGCAACGTGAGGACCTGCCGCGCACCGCCGTCGCCCGCCAGCTCGACATCGAAGCCCAGCTGCCGGTGCTCGAATCGACCCTGGCCGAGCTCGCGCGGCAGGAGACGGAGCTGCGCGGTTATGTCGAGGCGCTGCTGGCCAAGCGGCGCGAGATGGACACGGCGCTGGCCGAGTTCCGCAAGAGCCGGCTCGCCGCACAGGCCAGCCTCGCGCCAGGCCGCCCTGCCGGCGCCGGCCCGGCCGATATGCGCATGGCCGCGGCCACCGGCGCGTTCGACCGTGTGCACCAGCGCCAGACCGGGCTCAGCGCCACCGGCGTGGGCGCCAGCCTGCAGCAGGCCGCGCAGTTGAAGGAGCTGGACGACCTGGTGCGCCAGAGCAAGATCGAAGAACGCCTGGCGCAGTGGAAGGCCCAGCAGTGAAAGCACCGACCCCGTGAGCCTGTTCATCACCGCCGAAACGCTGCCGTTCGGCATTGCCTTCGCGCTGATCATCGCGCTGGCGCTGATCGAGGGCCTGGGCATGCTGATCGCACTCAGCCCGAGCTCCTGGCTCGACCACCTGATGGTCGACGTCGATGCCGATGTGGACACCGGGCTGGACCGCATGCTCGGCTGGCTGCACCTGGGCCGTGTGCCCTCGCTGGTGCTGCTGGTACTGTTTCTCGCCGGCTACGCGCTGTTCGGCTACAGCCTGCAGGCGGTCGTGCATGGCCTGTTCGGCATCTACCTGCCGGCATGGATCGCGGGGCTGCTGGCCGTGCCCCCGGGGCTGGTCACCGTGCGCAGCCTCGGTGCGCTGATCGCACAGCTCATCCCGCGCGACGAGACCAGCGCGGTCAGCGAACAGACGCTGATCGGCCGCACCGGCGTGATCAGCGGCGGCGCAGCCCGGCGCGGGATGGCGGGGCAGGCGCGTGTGAAGGACAGCCATGGCCGCTCGCACTACCTGATGGTCGAGCCGGACGTCGACGACGAGGTGTTCGACGACGGTGTCGAGGTGCTGATCGTGCGCAAGGTCGGCAGCTTCTACCGCTGCATCCGCAACCCGTATCCGACGGTGCTTTGAATTTCGCGTTTCGTTGTTGTTGAGAGGGAGGAGATTGACGATGGACAACCTGATTCAGCTGGGCGGCATGGCCGGCCTGATCCTGATTGCGCTGCTGACGATCGGCGTGGTCTTCGCGCGCCTGTACAAGCGCTCGACCAAAGAGATGGCTTTCGTGCGCACCGGCCTGGGCGGCCAGAAGGTGATCATGGACGGCGGCGCGATCGTGCTGCCGGTGTTCCACGAGCGCGTGCTGGTCAACATGAACACGCTCAAGCTCGAGGTGATGCGGCGCGAGCGCGAAAGCCTGATCACCAAAGACCGCATGCGGGTCGACGTGACCGCCGCGTTCTTCGTGCGCGTGAAGCAGACCGAAGAGGCCGTCAGCACCGCCGCGCAGACGCTGGGCGCCCGCACGCTGAGCCCGAACGAGCTGAAGGCGCTGGTCGAAGACAAGTTCGTCGACTCGCTGCGCGCCACCGCCGCGACGATGACGATCCAGGAGCTGCAGGACAAGCGCCGCGACTTCGTGCAGGCGGTGCAGAACGCGGTGGCCGAAGACCTGGAGAAGAACGGCCTGGAGCTCGAATCGGTCTCGCTGACCAGCCTGGACCAGACCGACAAGCAGTTCTTCAACCCGAACAACGCCTTCGACGCCGAAGGCCTGACCCGGCTGACCGAGCAGACCGAAGCGCGCCGCAAGCAGCGCAACGATGTCGAGCAGGACACCGAGGTTCAGGTGCGGACCAAGAACCTCGAAGCTTCGCGCCAGAAGCTGTCGATCGAGAAGGACCAGGAGTTCGCCACGCTGACCCAGAAGCGCGACATCGAAACCGCGCGCGCCGAGCAGACCGCGCAGATCTCGATGCAGCAGGCCGAGCGCAGCCGCGAGGCCGAGGCCGCCAAGATCGAGGCCGAACGCCAGGTCAGCCAGAAGCGCATCGAGGCCGACCGCGAGATCCGCTCGGCCGAGATCGAGAAGAACCTCGCCGTGCAGACGCGCGAGATCGACCTGGAGCGCAAGACCGAGGTGCAGCGCGCCGACCAGCGCAAGCAGGTCGAGATGGCCCGCCAGGACACCCAGATCGCGATCGCCAACAAGTCACGCGAACAGTCTGAAGCCGACGCCGCCGCCAACCTGGCGCGCGCCGAAGTGGCCAAGACCGAAGAAGGCGTGACCACCTCGCGCCAGGTCGCAGTGGCCGAGCGCGACAAGGCGATCCAGCTGATCGAGGCATCGAAAGAAGCCGAGCAAAACGCGATCTCGGTGACGGTGGCCGCCACCGCCGAGAAGAACGCCGCGCTGGACCGCGCCGAGGCGATCACGATCGAGGCCAAGGCCAAGCAGGCCGCCTCACTCGCCGAGGCCGAAGGCAAGCGCGCGATCAACGAGGCGCTGAACACCTTGTCGGCCGCGCAGATCGACCTGCAGATCCGCACCCAGTTGCTGCAGCAGCTGCCGCTGATCATCCAGCAGGCGGTCAAGCCGATAGAGAAGATCGACTCGATCCGCATCTTCCAGGTCAACGGCATGCCCGGTGCGCCGGGCAGCGAAGGCGGCTCGGCCGGCGCCCATGGCGCCAACGGCACAAATGGCGCGACCTTTCCCGAGCAGGTGATGAACTCGGCGCTGCAGTACCAGCTGGCCAAGCCGATCGTCGACGCGGTGATGAAGGACGCAGGCCTGTCCAACGAAGGCATCACCGGTGTCGCGCATGCGCTGTCGGGCATGTTGAAGCCGCCAGCGACGCCGGACCCGACGCACTGAAGACACTGGGGCCGGCTCAGCCGGCCGCGATCACCCGGTTGCGGCCGGCCAGCTTGGCGGCGTACAGCCGCTTGTCGGCCAGCGTCAACAACGCCTGCGGCTCGGCGGCTTCGGTGGCGTCGGCCACGCCCAGGCTGGCGGTCACGCGCAGGTCGGGCGAGACGTTGGTCCAGCCGTGGCCGGCCACCGCCTGGCGCACCCGCTCGGCGACCTCGGTCGCCGCGTCACGCGAGGCGCCGGCCAGTGCCAGCACGAACTCTTCGCCGCCGTAACGCACCGCGCGATCGTGGCCGCGGCAGCCCTCGCCCAGCAGCTGCGCCACTTGCGTCAACACCTCGTCGCCCACGCCGTGGCCGAAGCGGTCGTTGATCTGCTTGAAGTGGTCCAGGTCGAGCAGCACCAGCGCCAGCGATTCACCGCGCTCGACCCGCGGCAGGTGCTCGACCAGCCAGGCCTGCAAGGCGCGCCGGTTGCCCAGGCCGGTCAGCGGGTCTTCGGTGGCTTCGCGCGCCCACTGGCTGGTCAGCCGCGCCAGCTCGATGCGCAGCTCGCGCCGCAGCACCGCGCGCTGGGCCGTGTCGGCCGAGCTCTGGCGCTCCAGGCTGCGCACCTGCTTCAACGCGGCCAGCGCCGCAGCGGTGTCGCCCAGCGCCTCTTCGGCATGGGCCAGGCCTTCGAGCGCGGCGATCCGGTCTTCCGCCGTGCCGCCCTCGTTCAGCACCACCAACGCGGCACGGTATTGCTCACACGCTTCGGCGGGGCGGTTCAGCGCCAGCAGGCAATGGCCCCATTCGGCCAAGCACAGCCCTTCGTTGGGTTTCATGCCCAGCGCGCGGTACTCGGGCAGCAGCGCGCGCAGCTCGGCCGCGGCTTCTTCGTCACGGCCCAGGCCATGCAGCGTGATGGCCCGGTTGCCGAGCGACATCGCGCGCAGGCGCAGGCTGTCTTGCGCCGCGCAGTCGTCGGCCAACGCTTGCCAGGCAGGCACCAGGCCACTCAGCACGCGCTGCCGCATCGGGTCGTGCGGTGGCAGCGCTTCGACCTCGCGGTTGTGGGCGTTCAACAGCGACAGGCGGGCCTGCAGCTGGTCGGCAGCGGTGCCGACGCGGCGGCACAGCGCTTCGGCTTCGTTCAGGCACGACAAGGCGTGCTGGTGCCGGCCGAGGACCGAGCTGTTGATGCCGATGTGGCGCAGCGCCTGGGCCAACCGCGGCTCGTCGCCCCGCAGGCGGGCCTGTTGCTCGACCCGCTCCAGCAGCTCGACCGCCGCCGCATGGTCGCCCGCGCCACGCAGCGCCGCGGCCGCGCGCAGCAGGCCCTCGCTGCTTCCAACCGGGTCGCCGAGCTCGCCGTACAGCGCATCGGCCGACAGCGCCGCGCGCAAGGCATCGGCAAACCGGCCGGCCGAGTTGCACGCGTCGGCCAGCGCCAGCAGCGCCTGCGCACGCGGCACGCCCACCGCGTCCTGCAGGGCCTCGCGTGCCAGCGCCAGGGCACGCTCGATCTCGCCACGCTGGATCAGCCGCTGGGCCTGTGCCTCGATGTCGTCGCTCATCATCGCCGAGCGGCGTTGCCAGGACGCCGCAATAAGAGCAGGTTAGGGACGCCGAGTCTGCCAGCAATCCGAGACTAGGGGTGGGGCCGGCCGACGGGCCTGTGGTCGAATCGCCGGATGAACACGTTCCTCGACCCGCTGCTCGACCCGCTTTTCAAGGGCTACCCGGCCAACGCCCCGGCACTGCGTCGCTCGCAGATCGGCGAGCAAGGCTGGAATGTGCTGGCCAACCAGCTGCCGCTGCCGCTGGCCGTGATCCACCGCGACGCGCTGACGCACAACCTGAGCTGGATGCAGCGCCTGGTGGCCGAGGCCGGCATCGCGCTGGCACCGCACGGCAAGACGACGATGTCGCCGCAGCTGTTCCAGGCGCAGATGGCCGCCGGTGCCTGGGGCATCACCTTTGCCAACGTGCAGCAGCTGGCGATCGGCGTGGCCTCGGGCGTGCGGCGCGCGGTGGTCGCCAACCAGCTGGTGCAGACCGCCGAGCTGGCGGCGCTGGCCGCACTGCAGCGGCAGACGCCCGACCTGCGCGTGGCCTTCCTGGTCGACTCGGTCGAGCAGCTGGCCCGCATCGAACAGGCCGACCAGTCGATCGCCTTCGAGGTGCTGGTCGAGCTGGGCCTGCCCGGTGGGCGCACCGGGGTGCGCACCGACGACGGTGCCTTGGCGCTGGCGCGGCGGCTGCACGCCAGCCCCTGCGTGCGGCTGGTCGGCGTGGAGGTCTACGAGGGCCTGTGGGCCAAGGGTGAAGACACCGAAGACAGCGTGCTGGTCAACGGGCTGATGCAGCGCCTGCACCGCTTCGTCGCGGCGTGTGATGCCGAGAAGCTGTTCGATGCCGGCGAGATCATCGTCAGCGCCGGCGGCTCGGCGGTGTTCGACCTGGTCGCGCGCGGGCTGCGCTCGAGCCCGTCGTCGCGGCCGATCCAGGCGCTGCTGCGCTCGGGCTGTTATGTCACGCACGACGATGGTGCCTACCACCGCTACGCCCAGGCCGTGAACCGGCGCCTGGGTTGCAGCGACGCCAGCGGCCTGCGCGCCGCGCTCGAGGTCTGGACCGTCGTGCAATCGTGCCCCGAGCCGGGGCTGGCGATCTTGAACGCCGGCAAGCGCGACGTCTCGGCCGACTGGGGCCTGCCGGTGCCGACCAAGATCGCCAGAGCCGGCGAGCGCCGCGCCATCGCCGCACCCGCGGGCTGGGTGATCGACAAGCTGAACGACCAGCACACCTACCTGCGGCTGAACGATGCCGGGGTCGCGCTGCAGGTCGGCGACCGTGTCGCGCTCGGCATCTCGCACCCCTGCACCACGTTCGACAAGTGGCGCTGGATGGCGGTGGTCGACGAGGACTACCGCGTCGTCGACGCGATCACGACACACTTCTGACGGCCGAGGCCGGCGGCGCCGCTGCGCCGCGTCAAGACAGGATGAATCCATGAAAGACCTGACCCAGGGGTCGGTCCGCGGCCACATCATCGCGATGGCCGCGCCGGTGGCGGTGGCAATGCTGGTGCAGACGCTGTACTTCCTGGTCGACCTGTACTTCGTGTCGCGCCAGGGCAGCGACACCGTGGCCGGCGTCAGCGCCGGCGGCAACGCGATGATGCTGGTGATGGCGCTGACGCAGATGCTGAGCGTGGGCACGGTCTCGCTGATCTCGCACGCCACCGGCGCCAAGGACCGGCCCCGCGCGCAGCAGGTGTTCAACCAGGCGATGGGCCTGGGCGTGCTGTGCATGCTGGCGGCGCTGGGCCTGGGCGCTGTCGGCATCGCGCCCTACATGCAGGCGCTGGGCGCCGGTGAAGGCATTGCCGAGGCGGGCCGCGCCTACCTGTGGGCCTACCTGCCCGGGCTGGCGCTGCAGTTTCCGATGGCGGTGATGGCCTCGGCGATGCGCGGCACCGGCGTGGCCAAGCCCGGCATGGTGGTGCAGATGCTGACGGTGGCGGTGGCGGTCAACATCGTGCTCGCGCCGGTGCTGATCGCCGGATGGGGCACCGGCCACCCGCTGGGCGCGATGGGTGCGGGGCTCGCCAGCAGCCTGGCGATCGGCGTCGGCGTGGTCGCGATGGCGGTGTACTTCAAGCGGCTCGAGTCCTACCTGTCGGTCGACATGAGAGCCTGGTGGCCGCAGGCCGCCGTGTGCAAGCCGCTGCTGCGCGTGGGCCTGCCGGCGGGTGGCGAGTTCCTGCTGATGTTCATCTACATCTCGGGCATCTACTGGCTGATCCGCCGCTTCGGGCCGGCCGCGCAAGCGGGCTTCGGCATCGGCATGCGGGTGATGCAGTCGACCTTCCTGCCGGCGATGGCGATCTCGTTCGCACTGCCGGCGGTGGCGGGGCAGAACTTCGGCGCCCGCCGCGCCGACCGTGTGCGCGAGACGTTCAAGCAGGGCCTGATCCTCGAATGCAGCGTGATGCTGCTGCTGATGGCCATCTGCCACCTGGCGCCGCAGGCGATGATCGGCGCCTTCACCAGCGACCCGGCGGCCGCCACGGTGGGCGCCGAGTTCCTGACCATCATCTCGATGAACTTTCTCGCGATGGGCGTGGTGTTCGCCTGCTCCGGGCTGTTCCAGGCGATGGGCAACACCTGGCCGGCGATGGCCAGCACCGCGACACGCCTGCTGAGCTTCATGCTGCCGGCGTACTTTTTGGTGCAGCAGCCCGGCCTCGCGCTGCGCCAGCTGTGGTTCCTGTCGGTGGCCACCGTGGTGCTGCAAGCCACCGTCAGTGCGCTGCTGGTGCGCTGGCAGTTGCGCGAGCGGCTGCGGGGTTTTGAGACGGCGCCGATGGTGAGCGCCGTTTCGGCCGCGGCCTGAGCGGGCCGCGGCGCGGGCCCACACCGGCGCGGGCCGTCAGTCCACGGTGTCGTCGCTCAACGCCCCGTCGGCGCCAAGGGCCGACGACTGCTCGGCCAGCGCCCGGCCCAGCACCGAATCGCCGTTCGCTGCGGCGCCTGGGCGCTGCGGGAACTGCTTGGTCGTCGAGATCAGCTGGCCCGGCGACAGCGCCACGTTGTTGATCTTGACCACCTGGCCATAGACATCGGTCAGCTTGAAGTCGTAGGGGCCCACGCCCATGCCGCCCGGCGGGATGAACACGTTGTACAGCTCACGCGGCGAGGCCTGGTAGGCACTGCCGCTGCCGGTGACGCGCCAGGCCAGCTTGGCCACCGGGTAACGGTGGTCGCGCACTTGCACCGAGGTCCACCACTGGCTGGAGCCGGGGTCGAAATACAGCGACAGCGTCGGCGGCGTGCAGGCCACGTACTTCCAGCGGACGGTGATGCGGCCCTGCCACAGCTCGGCGATCTGCGCGAAAGCCTCCTGGTCGAGGTCGACATCGCCCGGCGCGCACTCGGGGCAACGGTCGTCGATGCGCACCTGCACCGACTTGCCGTTGGCCGGGTTGGTGACGACGATGCAGCCGCCACAGGCCTTAGCACCGTCGTAGTCGGTGGTGTTCATCGCCGCCGTCAGGATCGTCGGCGGCGGAAAGCTGCAGTTGCCGCCCTCGGTGTACTGGTAGAAGGTGCCATCGCCCTCATGCACCGTCTTCCAGCCGCCGGTGGCCTGCTGCTGGGCACTGGCGCCGATGGCGGCCACGGCCAGCGCCATACCGGCCCAAACCTTCAAGATCCCCTTCCCGTTCATGCCTGCCTCCTCGTGTGGTTGCGCAGCGATTGTGCGAACGGGCGTGGCGGCTGTGTGCAAGCGCTGTCAGCGGGAGCGCAAGAAAGGGAATCCAGATGTTTCTCCCATGCAGCCGCTGAGCGCCGGCGTCGCCCTTTGACCCTCCCCAAGCGTTAGAGAGCCGCAAGGCTGTGCCCGGTGGTCAACCGCTACGCAGGGAGCTTGCGCCGCGCAGGATCATCTCGGTGAATGACGTCTATTCCCCAACAGCGGCGGTGTTTGGCTTCAAGCTAGGCCAGCTCCCAGCTGTCTGCGGGATTCCGCCATGCGGCGATGCGATAGACATTGCTGACAATTCACGACTCACGGACGGGCGGCAGTCCTACAGACCGTGGATCGCCCACGGCGTACTTTTTGCATGGCAATCCGAAGCGAGAGGGGCCCGACAATGAAGCTGGCAGCCACCGAGTTGAGGGCACTGATTGCATTCCTCGCATGCTGGCTACTGGCCGGCCTGTTGTGTTATTACAACGGCCTTTGCATGCAGGGCTGGTTCGAGTTGTTCAATGGAGCCACGTGGCCGGAAAAGCCGGAGCAAGTTGCAGGTGATAAATGGTGGCTCTTTTCCATCATTTTGGGCTTCAGGACTGCGCTCAACTTAAGCGTCGCAATCACGGCACTTATGGCGGTGGTCTGGTTTTACTCGGGAGGCAAGCGCAAGTTGGTCGAGCTTTCAGTGGAGCGCCAGATCAAACACCGCGAGAACGCCATGCTGGGACAGGTTGCGGTGTTCTTGCACGAGAACTTCCCCGCGGAGCAGATCACCGCCGATCTGATTTCACGGCTTCAGTCGAGCATTACCGAATTCATGAGCAACAACTGGGAGATTCCCCGAAAGTGACTAAACATGGCGCCATCCGCGCCGATCGACCGTCCCTGAGTTGAAAGTGAGCCTTACCATGCCAGACGACCGCTACATTGAGCACCACACGAACGCCGTAGTCGGCGCCCTCGCAGCGTTTCTGCATCATAAGTTGGGCGACAAGATCACAGCCGAGATTACGGCGGAGATGATGCAGATCGCAAAGGCGACAAAGCTCCCACCTTTTCCGCCCCAAAAGACCAAACAGCACAGCGCGCGGGGCTACTGACCTCTCCAACAACAGTCACAACAGGGGGAGAACCATGGAATATTGGGAACCAATTCTGGATGTCCAAGTTCGTGACCTCGTGGAGGATGGCTTTGATCTTGCGGAGGTCAACGAAATCATCGCACCCACTGTCAAGAAGTTCCGTGAGTGCACCACGCCCCCAACAGGACGTCCAACCGAAGAGGACATTGAGAAGATCTACAAGAACGCAGGAGGGGTGTAGCCGCATTCTTGGTCGTACTCATCCATCGATAGCCTTGGGCCACCGGTACGCCAGCACGCAGTCGACCCGATACGCGTTCTCGCAGACCGCGCCGAGCTGGTTGCCGCCGAGCAGCCAGACTTGTTGCGCGTCGTGGCGCAGGTAGAAGCCGACGTGGCCCTTCCAGCTGTCGGGCGTCTCACGCCAGAGCACAGCGATGCAGCCGGGCCGCGGTGTGTCGAGCGGCTCGCCCCAGTCCAGCCACGACCGCGCCAGCGCCGAGCCGGTGCCGGCGACACCCGCGCGACCCAGGCACCAATGGACAAACGACGAGCACCACGACACCTTGTCGTCATAACCGGCGATGTTGGTGCCCGCGTGGTATGCGGTGATGCGTGGGTTGCTCTGCCCTTCGGGCCAGGCGGCTACGCCCGTTTCGCTGCCTGCGACCACGAGCCAGGGTGGAGCGCCTGGGTTCATAAGGCCGCGAACTGCCTGCGGTACTTGACGAAGCCGCGTTTCGCCGCGCCGTCGAACCCTTGCTGTTCGAAGAATCGGTGTGCTTCGGCACGGCCGGCGGCACTGGTCAGCATGATCTTGCTGCAGCCGGCGTCGACGCAAAGGCTCTCGGCATGGCGAAGCAATCGACTGCCGATCCCGCTGCCGCGATGGGCCGCATCGACGACGATGTTCTCGATCACCGCGAATGGCTGTCGTCCGAACATCACGTCGGCGCACAGGCTGAGCAACAAGGTGCCGCAGACCTGGCCCTGGTGATCGGCCACCAGCAATCGCGTGGCCGACTCGGCGGCGAGTTCCGCCACGCGTTCGGGCAGCACCTGCACCGCCGGGTTGGCGACGAGCTGGCGGTACAGCGCCTCGATGGCCACGGCGTCTGCGGCTACGGCCCGGCGCACGACGACGCTGGCCGCCATCAACCCGCCACCCCATCGGCCCGAAACATCGCCTTGATGCCACGCACCGCCTGGCGGATGCGGCTCTCGTTCTCGATCAGCGCGAAGCGCACGTGGTCGTCGCCGTGGTCGCCGAAGCCAATGCCGGGGCTGACGCACACCTTGGCTTTCTCGAGCAGTTGCTTGGCGAACTCGAGCGAGCCCAAGTGCGCGTAGGCCGGTGGGATCTTGGCCCAGATGTACATCGAGGCCTTGGGCAGCTCGACCGGCCAGCCGGCTTCGGCCAGGCCCTTGGCCAGCACGTCGCGCCGCTTCTGGTAGCTGGCGGCGATGTCTTTCACGCACTGCTGATCGCCTTCGAGCGCAGCGATCGCCGCCACCTGCAGCGGCGTGAAGGTGCCGTAGTCGTGGTAGCTCTTGATGCGGGCCAGCGCAGCCACCAGGTCCGGGTTGCCGACCATGAAGCCGATGCGCCAGCCTGCCATGTTGTAGCTCTTGCTGAGCGTGAAGAACTCGACCGCGATGTCCTTCGCGCCGGGCACCTGCATGATGCTGGGCGCCTTGAAGCCGTCGAACACGATGTCGGCGTAGGCCAGGTCGTGCACCACGAAGATGTCGTGCTTCTTCGCCAGTGCGATCACCTTCTCGAAGAAGCCCAGCTCCACGCACTGCGCGGTCGGGTTGCTGGGGAAGCCCAGCACCATCATCTTCGGCTTGGGGTAGCTGCCGCGGATCGTGCGTTCCAGCTCGGCGAAGAAGTCGACGCCGGGCACGTTGGGCACCGAGCGGATGTCCGCCCCGGCGATCACCGCACCGTAGATATGGATCGGGTAGCTCGGGTCGGGCACCAGCACCGTGTCGCCGCGGTCCAGCGTTGCCAGCATCAGGTGCGCCAGGCCCTCTTTCGAGCCGATCGTGACGATGGCTTCGCGCTCGGGATCGATCTCGACGCCGTAGCGGTCGCGGTACCAGTGGCTGATCGCGCGGCGCAACCGCGGGATGCCCTTGCTCGCCGAGTAGCCGTGGGTGTCCGGCCGCTGGGCAACCTCGACCAGCTTGGCCACGATGTGCGGCGGCGTCGCCCCATCGGGGTTGCCCATGCTGAGGTCGATGATGTCTTCGCCGCGGCGCCGCGCCGCCAGCTTCAGCTCGGCGGTGATGTTGAAGACGTAAGGGGGCAGGCGGTCGATGCGCGCAAAGCGGCGCTGACCGGAAGAGCCGGTGGCCATGGAGTGAATACCTTTTCGACGTAAGCGCCCGGAACCGTCCGAGCGACGAGGGCCGGCGCGTTGCGCACCGGCGAAGCCATCGTAAGCGATTCGCGCCGTCGGCGACACTGGGCGCATGTCGCCTGCGCCCAACGACCCGCTGCTGGACCTGCTGCCGCAATGGCAGTTCGAAGAGCGCCACGCCCGCCTCGTGCAAGCCCCGCCAAACATCGCACTGGCGGCCGCGGCGGCCTACCGCCCCGACGGTGACCCGCTGATCGCCAGCTTCATCGCATTGCGCGAGCTGCCGGGCCGCCTCGCAGCCGCATCCGGGCGGCGCAATGCCTTGGCCCGCCGCCCGGCCTTCGGCTTCGACGACTTCACCCCGATCGGCCAGGGCCCCGACTGGCTGGCCTTCGGGCTGGTGGGCCGCTTCTGGCAGGCCGACTACGGCCTGCGCAGCGTGCGCGGCGGCGAAGAGTTCCGGCGCTTCGCCGAGCCTGGCACCGCCCGGCTGCTGCTGGGCTTTCGCACCGAGCCCGTCGGCGCGGCGACGCGCCTGTCGACCTGGACCCGCATCCACTGCCCCGACGCCGAGTCACTGGCCCACATGCGCCGCTACTGGGTCCTGATTCGGCCAGTCAGCGGGCTGATCCGCCGCCGCATGCTGGCCCGCATCGCCCACGCCGCGCAGGGCTGAAGTCTTCTTTAGATGCGCTGCGAACCCCGTGCCGACGCTGCCAGCTTCAGCTCGGCGGTGATGTTGAAGACGTAAGGGGCGAGCGGTTGGAGTGAGTACCTTTTCGACGTAAGCGCCCGGAACCGTCTGAGCGACGAGGGCCGGCGCGTTGCGCACCGGCTCGGCCATGGTACGGCACGTTGCAGGGTTAGCGCACGGCTTCTTTCAGTCAACTAGGCCCAGACGGTGTCGGCCCACCGGTGTTCCTGACCCCAGGACACCAGGGTGTGCAGATCCGGCACCGGCGGCGTGGCCTCTGACTGCCAAGGAGCCAACAGCTCGGCGGTGGCGCTGCCACCTGTGCGCACTTGATCGGCCGTCAACTTCTCGAAACCGTTGGTATCGAATGGGGTGTCGGCCATGCGGACCACGCCGATCAGGCGCAGCTCGCCGGCGTCGAGCGACTGGTTGTCATCGGTCGCGCTGTCGACGCCGACGTACAGCAGCACCTGGCCTTCGGCGCCCTGCGCGCTGTCGTGCACCAGCACGGCCTGCCGCTGGCCGGCTTCGAAGCGGCTGCCTTGCAGCAGGGCCGCCACCTCGTCGGCCTTGGGCGGATGGCCGAAGACCGCTTCGAGGCTCAGCACGTTCTGGCCGGTGGTGTCCACCGGCCCGCTGAGCGGGTCGAAATCGTCACCCACTTCGGCCTGGCCGTCGATCACGGTCGCGCCGGCGGCACCGAAGAACAGGCTCAGGTCGATGACATCGTGTGCGTGTTTCGCGGTGCCGAAGTCCAGCACCCGGTCCACGCCGTCGTCGAGCGCACCGCTGAAGACGAACACGTCGTTGTCGGTCTCGCCGCCATGCCAGACGCCGTTGAAGCCGTCACCGACCAGCACATCGTTGCCCGAGCCGCCGAACAGGACGTCATTGCCGCGGTGCCCGCTGAGATGGTCGCGGCCGCCGCCGCCGAGGACCAGGTCGTTGCCATCGCCGCCCACCAGGCCCGCGCCGCTCAGGGCCACGCCGTGGACCGTGGCCGACCAGGCCGCGTCGTCGTTGCCCGCGCCGCCGAGCAGTGTGTCGTTGCCGCTGCCGCCGAACAGCACGTCACGGCCGCCGTCGCCGCGCAACACGTCCGCACCCGAGAAGCCCAGCAGCGTGTCCTGCCCAGCACCGCCTGACAGGCGATCGGCACCGCCCAGCAACCCGTCCAACAGATCGTCGCCAGCACCGCCGACCAGGCTGTCGTTGCCGTCGGCGCCAAGCAAGGCGTCGTTGCCGCTGCCGCCTTGCAGGTTGCGCGCCAGCAAGTCGCCATGCGGGTCGTAGCCGGCGGTGATGTTGTCGGCAGTGAGCTGCGCCGGATCGACGCCATACAGGCGCAGTTCGGCCCCTTCGGCGCTGCGCAAGATGGCCTCGCCGCCCTCCTGGGTGAACCACAACCGGCCGTCGAGGAAGGGGTTGCTGTCGGTGCGGCCGTCACCGAAGTAGCGTGTCAGCGCGTCCAGATCAAGCCGGTCGCCGCCGGCACCGGCTGCAAAATCCATCAGCCGCGGCACGAGGTTCAGGTCGTAGCCGCCGCCAGTCGGGTCGTCGGCCACCACGGTGTCGCGGCCGGCGCCGAGCGTGATGTTGCCGTTGGTCGGCACCAGGTCACCGTCGAAGGTGAAGCGGACCACGTCGTCGCCTGCGCCGGCATCCACGGTGATGCCCGGGGCCATCAGCACGATGCGGTCGTTGCCCTCACCGCCGAGGATGGTGCTGTTGTCGCCGCCGTACGAATCGGACGAGTAGATCAGCAGGTCGTCGCCGGCGCCGCCGTCCAGCAGGTTGTTGGCTTGGGCGCCCGAGCCGAGGATGTTCATGCGGTCGTTGCCATCGCCACCCAGCAGCGTGGCCCGGTGCAGATAGGGGTTGCCGTATGCCGCGCCCAGTTCGTCGTCGCCGGCACCGCCGATCAGCGTGTCGTCCGCATCGGTGGCCAGCAGCGTGTCGTTGCCCAGGCCGCCGTCGACCCAGTCGCGGCCCTGGCCGGACACGACGCGGTCGTCGCCGCCCAGAGCAAAGACCCGGTCGTCGCCATTGGTGGTGTGAGGGCTGCCGGGCGGCGAGGTCGGCGTGATGTCATCGTCGCCCTCGGTGCCGAAGATATCGTCGGCGGTCATGGCCTGGTCGTGGCCCTGGGGCCCGGGATATCGGCGCATCGTCGGCATGGCACGTTCTCGCGTTCAGATGGGGTCGCATCGTGCCACAACGTCATCGCGCAACGCCAGCGACGGTCGACGACACTGCGCGGAAGCCGCCTTCCACCTTTTTTTGATGACCCGCGAACCCTTTGCACTCGCCACTGCCTCTTGTTCATCAGGCCCGCCATGTTGGCGCGCCACGATGACCAGCAAGAAAGGTGGACGAGTATGTGGTATGCGAAGAATGTTCCGAACGGCGAACGGGTGGCGCGGGTGTTGTGCGGCGTGGTGAGCGCCGGCGCGGCGTTTGCGCTGTTGTCCGGGCCATGGGCCTGGCTGGGGGCCGCGTCGGCGGCCGGGTTGACCATGTCGGGCCTGCTGGGCTTCTGCCCGGCCTGCGCGATGGTCGGCCGCAAGCTGCCCGGCAGCGGGCGCTGAGCCGCGATGGCCTTTGCTGCCGAACAGCACGCGCCGCTGCTGGCCGCCGCCCACGGCGGCGACAGCCAGGCAATGGAGGCGCTGCTGCGCCTGGCGCGGCCCGACCTGCGGCGCTACGCGCAGCGCCACTGCCTGATCAGCGATGTCGACGACGCGGTGCAGGAGGCCTTGTGGGTGATGGCGCGCAAGCTGCACCAGCTGCGCGCGCTGGCCGCGCTCTCGGGCTGGCTGCTGCGCACCGTGCAGCGCGAGTGCCGCCGCCTGGGCCGCATCGCGCTGCGCTACGACCCCTACGACGAGGCGGCGGTCGACGCCTGGCTGGCCCGCCATAACGACGATGCCTTGCGCCACGAGCTGGCCTCGGCGATCGAGTCGTTGCCGCCGCACTACCGCGAGGTCTTGCTGCTGCGCGACTTCGAGGAGCTGACGATCACCGAGATCGCCACGCGCGTGGGCGACAGCACCGCGGCGGTCAAGAGCCGGCTGCACCGGGCGCGGACCTTGGCGCGGGAGTACCTGCTGGCCTGACGCCACAATCGGCGCATGACCCGCACTGCCCTGATCGCCGCGATGCAAGAGGAACTGGCCGCGCTGCTGCCGGCCATCGACGGTGCCCGCATCGAACACCGCGGCGGGCGCGCGTTCTGGCTCGGTCGCTTGGGCGGGCACGAGGTGGTCGCCGTGCGCTCGGGCATCGGCAAGGTCGCCGCCGCCATCACCGCGACGCTGCTGATCGATCACTACGAAGCCAGCCGCATGCTGTTCCTCGGCGTGGCCGGTGGCATCGGGGCCGGCGTGCAGGTCGGCGATGTGGTGGTGGCCGACGCGCTGCTGCAGCACGACATGGACGCCTCGCCGATCTTTCCGCGCCATGAGGTGCCGCTGACCGGCCTCGCCCGCTTCCCGGTCGATGCGCCATTCAGCGACGCGGTGGCGCGCGGCGCCGAAGCTGCGCTCGGCCAGCACGCCGACACCGCGGCCCTGCTCGGCCATGGCTCGCGGCTGCACCGCGGCCTGATCGTCAGCGGTGACCGTTTCGTCTCGACAGCAGCCGAAAGCCAGGCGCTGCGAGAAGCGCTGCCCGACGCATTGGCGGTCGAGATGGAAGGCGCCGCCGTCGCCCAGGTCTGCCATTCGTTCGGCACGCCGCTGGCGGTGGTGCGCAGCATCTCGGACCGGGCCGACGACACGGCCCATGTCGACTTCGGCCTGTTCCTGAACAAGGTCGCCGGCCCGTTGGGGTTGGCGATCGTGCAGCAGGCGCTGGGCTGAAGCGGCCAGGGCGGCGGCCGGCGTCAGGCTGCGCCGATGCGGAAGAAGCTGGCGTGGTCGCGCTCGAAGGCGCGAAAGCCGTTGTTCAGGGCCTGCACGGCCGTTGCCGTGTCGCCGCCGACCAGGAAGCGCAGCGCGCTGTGGGCGCCTTCGAGCGCGTAGTCGAAGTGGTCGGCCTCGACGCCGCCGCCGTGGCCGCTGTGCACGCCCACCCAGGCATAACAGCGGTGGGTGCCGCCGGCCAGTTGCACGGTGCTGCGCATCAGGTGGTGGACCAGCGCCGGCTGTTGCGCGCGCAGGTGCTCGTCGATCAGTGAGAACTCCTGGTCGGCCAGCAGCTCCGAGCCCAGGTGGTAGCCGATGGCCCAGAAGGCTTGCGCGGCGCGGCCATCGGCCACGGCCGGCTGGCCGGTGTAGCCCGCCAGCACGCCGTCGTTGACCGCCACCAACTCGGCCGGCTCGTCTTCTTCGAGCGCGTCGTCGCCGAGCTTGAAGAAGTCTTTCATGCTGATCAGCGCCGCCTGCGCCATGCAGCGGTGGCTGTCGCGTGCGGGGTTGATGTGGTCGTCGTACTCGTCGCGCGCCGCGTCGAAGAAGTAGCTCGCGATGTAGTTGCTGCGGTCGGCCACGGCCCGCGGAAAGCCCTCTTCGCGAAACAGGTTGCGGCTGCTGCCCAGCAGGCTGGACAGGGCCGACACGCCGTTGGCGAAGTGGCCGTTCCACGACGCGTAGTGGACGAAGAAACGCAGCAGCTGCGAGCCATCGGTCAGCTGCGCGAGCCGGTCGCGCACACGCTGGCGTGCGGCGTCGAAATCGACCAGCGCGCGCAGCGACGCTTGGCTGACCTGTGCGGCCGTGAGGTCGGCGGATTCGGCCATGGCGGCTCCTGCGTTTCTCGCGGCGGTCACAGGGTCTTCGACAGCGCGGCCACCGACTCGGCGTCGGGCAGGTGGGCGAGCGAGCCGATCAGCGTGTCCTTGACCTGCTGCAGCAGCTCGTCGGTGCGCGCTTCGGCCACGCCGGCCCGCTTGGCCAGGCCGAGCACCAGGGCACGTTCGCCGTCGCTCATGTGGCCGTCGGCATAGGCGGTCATGAAGCACATCAGCACCAGCTGCTCGGCGAAATCGGCCCCGCCGCCGGCGGCCGCCAGCAGTTGGTCGGCCTGGGCATGGGTGTGGCCGACCTGGTCGAACTGGGGCATGCCCGCGGTGGCCGACTGCTCGTAGAAGGTGCGGATCAGCTGCACTTCGGCAGGCTGGACGCCGTCGACATGGGCCACGGCCAGCATGGCGGCGACCAGGGCCGTGACTTGCGCGGGCGTCATCGTGTCATTGGATGGGGTGCTCATGGGCAGCTCCTTGGAGATCGGGGTGAACGGGGTAAGCAGGGTCAGCGACCGAGCGCACGCTGGCGCGCGCTGCGCAGTCGGGTCTGGATGTCCTCGATGGACAGGCTCTGGAAACGGGGCGGCAGCAGCGAACGGCGCGAGGTCTCGGACACCGCCAGCAGCTCCATGAAGTCGATCATGTCGCGCTCTTGCGGCGGCATGAAGTCGTCTTTCGCGCGCTGCAAGGCGTCGAGCAGGCTCAAGGCCGGTTCACGCTCGCGGAACTCCAGCCCCAGCAGCGTCAAGGCCTCGAGGTCGGCGTTCGAGTAACCGCCCAACGATTCGCACAGCGCCGTGGTGCCGGCCACGTCGCAGGCCAGCGCGGCGTCGTAGCGCCGCACCACCGCCTGCACCACCGCGGCGCGGTCGGCCGCGGTCTCGGCGTAGAAGAACGGGATCTTGCGGTCCATCCGGCCGGGGCGCTTGATGTCGGTGTCGAGCTTGTCGGGCCGGTTGGTCAGCATCACGAACAGCACCTGGCCGCGGTTCTCGGTGTCGGACATGAACTCCTTCAGCCGCGCGATCACGCGCGAGCTGGTGCCCTCGTCGCCGCCCTCGCCGCCCGAGTTGCCGAAGCTGCGGTCGCCCTCGTCGATCAGCACCGCGATCGGGCCCATGGCCTTCACGGTGGCCAGCACCCGCTCGAGGTTCTTCTCGGTCGAGCCGACCCACTTGGAGCGGAAGTTCTTCAGCGCCACCGCCGACAAGCCGGCCTCTTTCAAGAAGGCCTTGATGACGAAGGTCTTGCCGGCGCCCATCGGCCCGACGGCGAGCAGCCCCATCGGCGTCAGCTTGCTGTCGCCCTCGCGCAGCGAGCGGGCGATCTCGAGCAGCTCGCCGGTGATGTGCTGGCAGCCACCGACGGCCGACAAGCCATGCTTGGGCTCGACGAACTCGATCAGGCCGGCGCATTCCTTCTCGATCAGCTCGCGCTTGCGGGCCTGGATCAGGTGCAACACGTCTTCGTCGAGGTCGGGCGACGGCACGCTGCGCGTCGGCTCGACCAGCTTGATGATCTCGTCTTCGGTCATGCCGGCGGTGATGCCGGCAAAACGCTTGGCACGCTCGGCCGCGTCGGGCTGGCCGGCCAGCAGCTGCAGGATCAGCGCTTCGCGCTCGGCCTCGCCCATTGCGCTGTTGCCGCTGGCCCGCATCAGGCTCTCGATCTGCACCGCGCGCAGGCCGGCCAGGCGTTCAGCATAACGCGCCACCTGAGCGGTGGAGAGTTTCGGGCCGAGGTGGCGCACGATCTGCGCCCGCGCCACCTCGTCGGGCATCGGCACCTCGATCGCCGCCACCTTCGGATTGTTCAGCAGGCTCTGGTTCAGCGAACCCAGCGTCTCGACGACGATGAAGGTGATGTTGTCGGACGAGTTCAGTTGCCGGTCGAGCGACCAGCGGTGGAACAGGTTGCCGACCTTGCGGTCTTCGGACGAAACGAAGCCGGCGTCCTCACCCGGCATCAGCGCGTCCGCATAGGGCACGTAGATCGCCGTGCCGTGGCTGTGGCGCAGGTGCCGCTCCAGGCTGTGCAACTGGGCCATCAGGTCACCGGCCTGGTCCAGCTCGACCAGGCCCTTCAGGCACTGCACACCGAACTCGGCCGAGACCTCGACCACCGTCGGCTTGGTCTCCTGCACGAACGGGCCCGTCAGGAAGGCCTTCAGGTCGACGAACTGGCCGCCGATCAGGAAGCTGTCAAAGACGTTGCGGTACAGCACGAAGGTCGACGCTTCGCCGGCGAGGTATTTCTCGCGCAGCTCACGCGCCCAGGCCGGCAGCTCGGCTTTGATGGGGGCCGCGGTGCCCGTGGTCGTGGCCATGTCAGAGCGACTTGCCGCCGCCACCGGCGTTGTTGGCTTCCATCGCCTTCTTCATCTGCTCCAGCTGCGCGCGCGCGGTGACCGCACCGGCGCTGCGGTTGAGCGACTTCAGGCGCTGGTCGAGGTCGGACTCGCGCAGCTCGCTGCCCAGCTTGGCTTCGGCGACGCGGCCCTTGATGTGCTCGCGCACGCCCGCCAGAGCCTGCACCTCGGCGTCGATCGACAGGCCGTCGAGCGACTCCTGGATCTTGATGCGGGCCTGCGCGCTCTGGAACTTCGCGATCATGCGGTCCTTCTCGGCCTTCAGGCGGTCGATCTCGCTCTTCATGTCGAGCAGCGAGGCCTTGGCCTCTTCGGCGTCCTTGTCGGCTTCGGCGAAGTCGGCGTCCAGGCCCTGGATGCTTTCGTCCAGCGCGTTCTTCTTCTGGATCAGCACCAGCGCCAGGTCGTCCTGGTTGGTGGCCAGCGCGGCGTTCAGCTGCGAGGCCACCTTGGCCAGCTCGGTCTTGGCGGCCTG
Source organism: Ideonella sp. (assembly GCF_041914305.1). Taxonomy (NCBI): domain Bacteria; kingdom Pseudomonadati; phylum Pseudomonadota; class Betaproteobacteria; order Burkholderiales; family Sphaerotilaceae; genus Ideonella; species Ideonella sp. The sequence continues at coordinate 215,896 of NZ_JAYSDQ010000007.1, read as the reverse complement.
CAGCTGGCCTTCCAGATCGAGCCGGCGCGCGATGATGCGGCCCGAGGCCTGCTTGAGCTTGCTGTACTTCTCGGTCATCGAGGCGATCGAGTTCTGGTAGGCGATTTCAGGGTGTTCCTTCTCGATGTCGGTCACCCACAGCGCCACGAAACCCGTCCACAGGTTCCACAGGCGGCTGACGATTGCGTTGTTGGCCATGGTGTCTTTCTCTTCCTTCAGCTTGTCTGCACATCACCGCCCTGACGGGCGGCACCTTGTCGTTACATCTCTGGTCAGGACCGTTGCCCCACCGCGCGGCGCGCGGCCGCCTGCGCGGCCTCGCGGTCGGCTGCCACGCTGCCGATGCCGGCCAGGTCGAAGGGCCGTTCGATGTCCATCGCCGCCTGCTCGGCCAGCTTCAGCTTGGACACCGATTCCTCCAGCAGCTGACTCAGGTTGCCGTCGCGCGGGGCACTCATCACCATCTGGTAAACCTCCTCGAGCCGGATCGGCATCGCCACCAGGGTCGCCTCGAGCGCGCTGCGCCGCGACGCGATGCGAGCCTGGCGCGACAGCGCCTCTTCGTACTCGGCCTTCGCGCGGCGCAGCTGGGTCTGCTCTTCCTGGTCGAGATGGCCGCTGGCCAGGCGCTCGTCGACCGCGCGCAGCTTGCGGTGCACGCTGGAGACGAGGTCGTTGCTCTGCGGGTTGCGCAGCACCGCGTCGCTGACGCACATGCGCAGGTAGTCCAGCGTCAGGTCGTCGAGCTGCTCGACCTCGCGCGTGGTCAGGCTGGTGCTGCGATCGCTGGCGGTGCGGTACAGCGAGGCCACCCGGCTGCACATCTGCTCGAAGCTGCGCAGGTGGTTGGAGCCGCCGTGCGAATGCACCTCGCGCAGCAGCGTCTCGCGGCGGGCGTCGCGCTGCTCGCGCCGCACGCGCTCGTTGACCGCGAGCTGGAAGTTCGGCAGCCCCGGCACGATCGCCAGGCCGATCATCTCCAGCGCGGTCAGGCCCAGCATGCCCAGCACCAGCGCATCGGCCCCGAACGGGAACGACGCCAGCACCGAGGCCGCGGTGACACCCATCACCATCAGCTGGTTCTTGCGGTGCCAGAGAAAGGCCTGCCAGTACGAGGGCTTGTCGTCGTCATCGCTCATGCAAGCGGCCTCACACGCTGACCCTCAGGTTGCCGCGCGCGCCCGAGCTGCGCAGGTGGCCGACGACCTGCTCGTGCAGCTGGCGCGCCTCGGCGCTCATCAGCCAGTCGGCGCTGCGCGGTTGGCGCAGCGGGATGTGGAAGTCTTCAATCACCCGCGCCGGCTGGCCCGACAGCACGATGACCCGGTCGCCGACCAGCAGCGCCTCGGTCACGTCGTGCGTGACGAAGACCACCACGCAGGGGTGCGCCGCATGCAGCTTGCACAGCAGCGTCTGCATGTTGGTGCGGGTCTGCGCGTCGAGCGCGCCGAAGGGCTCATCCATCAGCAGCACCTTGGGCCGCAGCACCAGCGCCCGTGCCAGCGCCACGCGCTGGTTCTGCCCACCCGACAGCTGCGACGGGTACTGGTCGCGCTTGTCGGCCAGGCCCACCTCCTGCAGCATCTGGTCGACGCGGTCCTTCGCGTCCTTGTCGGTCACGCGGCGCTTCCACTCGCTGAAGGTGAACGGGTACATCACGTTCTGCCACACCGTCAGGTCGGGCCGGTTGGCGTAGTGCTGGAACACCATCACCGCGTCCGGGTGCGGCCCCGTGCACGACACGCCCTCGATCTCGATCTTGCCCGATGTCGGTGTCTTCACGTTCCACGGCCGCACGCCGCCGAGCATGCGCAGCAGCGTCGACTTGCCGCAGCCCGACGCACCGAGCAGCATGTTGATCGACGGCGCCTCGAAGCTCAGCGACACGCCGTCGAGCACCCGCAGCGTGCCGCCATCGGCGCGGGCGTATTCCTGCACGATGTCGGTGGCGGCCAGCAGCGGCTTCGCGGCAGCCGCAGGCGCAACCGGAGGCACTGCACTCATTCCTTCGTTTCCCACTTGTACAACGCTCGCTTGAGCGCCATCAGGCCTTGGTAGGTCAGCAACGCCACCGCCATGATGACGATGATGCCGGCAAAAACCTGGTCGGTGGCGCTCAGGCGGCGCGCGTTGGCGATCAACTGGCCCAGGCCCTCTTGCGCGTTGACGTATTCGGCCACGGTGATGTATGTCCAGCTGACCGAGACGCCGACGATGATCGCGTCCATGATGCGCGGCATCGCCAGCGGCACCAGCACCTTGCGGATGCATTCCCACGGCGTCGCGCCGATGTCCTGTGCGCTGACCAGGTAGCCTTCGGGCACCGCGCGGATCGCGTCGCGCACCAGCGGCGTCAGGTAGACGATCGAGCCGACGAACAGGAAGGCGATCTTCATGAACTCGCCGATGCCGAACCACATCACCATGATCGGCAGCAGCGCCGCCACCGGCGCCGAGCGGAACGGGTCAATCAGCGGCGAGAAGACCGCGTTGATGCGCGGCGACGCGCCCATCAGCACGCCCAGCGGGATGCCGATCACGATCACCAGCAGCGACGCGGTCGCGACCCGGCCGACCGACCACAGCGTGGCCGAGGCGAGCTGGCTGTGGCCCTCGTACCAGCCGAGGTAGGCCATGGCCTGCGCCACCGCCCAGGGCGACGGCAGCTGGTTCTTGCTCAGCAGGCCCGAGGCCGACAACAGCGTCCACAGCACCAGCACGACCACGATGCTGCCCAGCCCGAGCAGGCGCTGCTGCGTCGGCGCCAGCGTGCGGTACGGGTTCCAGAAATCCGTCACTTGCTGAACACCGCCAGCCGGGTCGACCGGTTCAGCGCGCGGCAGGCGTCCAGCGTCATGTCGGCGGCCTCGGGGCGCGTCTCGTCGCACAGCGGCCGCGATGCGCCATAGCCGGCGACCTTCAGCCGGGCACGCGGCACTTCCCATTGTTTTTCCAGGTAGTCGGCCACCGCCTTCGCGCGGGCCAGCGACAGCGACTGGTTGGCCGCGGCCGAGCCGACCGAGTCGGTGTTGCCGCCGACCTCGAAGTAGGCGCTGCCGTTGTTCTCGATGAACGGCACCATCTCGTGGTCGATCACCTGCTGGGCTTTCTTCGACAGCTCGAACGAGCCCGACGCGAAGTTCACCGACACCGGCTTGGTCACCTGGGCCGGCGTGGCCAGCGCCGCGGCCTGGCCCTTCTCGGTGAAGGTTTCGGTCGGCTTGACCGCCTCGGCTTGCGCCTGGGTGTTGCGCTGCAGCGCCTTCTTGATGAAGCGCAGGTCGAAGCTGTCTTGCGGCGGGATCACCGGCGACTTCGGGTTGGCCAGCGAGCCTTCGCCGCGGTAGATCTGGTCGAAGCGGGCGTAGACGCGCTCGTAGTGGTTCACGCCGCCGGCCAGGCCGAGGATGCGGGCGTTGTCGGCCAGGTCGGTCCACAGCAGGTTGGCGAACAGCGACTTGATGAACGGCGCGCCCTCTTTGGCGCCGAGCAGCTTGAAGAACTCTTCGGTCTCGACCAGCGCCTTCACCGCGTTGTCGGGGTTCGCGCGGGCCGCCGTCACGCCTTCCATCCAGCCGTCGACGAAGGCCTGGAACACCGCCTCGTTGTCGGGCTTGGCCAGCTCGCGCTGGTCGCAGACCATCATGTCGTAGATCAGGTTGGTTGCGGTCTTGGTCGAGTAGACGACGTGCGCGCCCTTGGTCTCGCGCAGCGCCAGCGACAGGTCGGGGTCCCACAGCACCGCCGCGTCCACATTGCCCGCGGTGAAGGCCGCGCGCACGCCGGCGGTGCCTTCTTCGGGCTTGATGAACACCGGCTTGATCTGCTTCTTCTGGCGCGCTGTCAGCGAGGCGTTGTCGATCGCGTCGATCAGCATGCCGTGCGACGGCGTGTACTGCAGCAGCGCGACCGACTTGCCGGCCAGGTCTTCGATCTTCTGGATGCTGCCGTCGCGGGCGATGACGGCGTCGCCACCTTGCGTGTTGTCGACCAGCATCACGCCCTTGCCGTCGTGGCCGGAGTTGCGCAGGTTCGGCTGCTCCTGGGCCCAGAAGTCGGACGTGCGCCAGGCGCACTGTGCGGTTTTGGCTTCGAACAGCGTGGTCAGCGTCGGGATGTCGTCGTTGATGACGAACTCGACGTTCAGGCCCAGCTTGGCGTAGATCGAGCCAGGCTTGGTCGTCAGGCTGTTGCCGTTGGCCACCAACGCCGGCGCGTAGCCGTGAAAGCTCACCAGGCTGACCTTCAGCGGGTTGCCGGCGCTGCCCAGCTTGCCGCCGGCCGGCGCCGCCGCCCGGGCCGGGGCGGTGGTGCCGCCACCGGCCGGTGCCGCGCTGCTGTCGGTCGCGTTGCTGTTGCCGCCGCCGAGGGTGTGGCCGGCGACGGTGATGCCGCCGTCCTTCAGCTTGTCCTTCAGCACGAAGTTCCAGCCGATCGAGCCTACGAGGCCCAGGCCGATGATCAGAAGAAGCCCTTTGGTGAGGCCCGTCATCTGGTATGCCATGCCCGCCGATTCCTTATGGGGTGAGGTTGGTCTTGAATTGCCCGATCAGCACGCGAAACTCGCTCGCTGCGCGCGACAAGGTGCCCAGCTCCTGGCTGACCGCCTCGCGCCTGGCTTGCAGCGCGGCCTCGACGGCAGCGCACTCCTGCGCACCGCGGGTGACCTCGCGGGCCATCAGGCCTTCGAGGTCGGCGATCTGGCGCTTGATTTCAGCCACCGCGCTGTCTTGCTTGCGGCGTAACTCGGCCAGCTCGGCCTGCGCCGCCTGCTCGGCCTGGCCCAGGCCCGAGCGCAGGCCCGAGGCGTGCTGCTCGATCGCCGCCACCTTGGCCGCGGCGTCGCTCAGCGGGTCGTCGATGGTCCAGGATTCGTCGGCCGCGTCGATCGCGTGGATGGTCTGCCGGCGCATCGCCTCGTCCATCGCACTCAAGCCGCCCAGCAGGCGCAACAAGCGCTCGGCCGGGTAGTTGCATGGCGGCACCTGGGCGGCGGCGTAGACCTGCTCCAGCGTCTGGCCTTCGGCCGCAGGCGCCACCGCCGGAGGCCGCGGCTCGGCGGCCTGGGTGTCTGCCACGGTGTCGGGGCCGGCGCCGGGCGAAGAGCCGTCGTCAGGCGGGATGGCCGGGGCGGCGGCGTCGTCGCCCATGCCTTCCTGGCGGACCAATCCGGCCCTCTCCAAGAGGCTCATCATTCCCTTCATCGGCCCTCCTGCTCGCTTGATGCTGTTGGCAGCGCGAATCCTCTCACATCTGCTCACCTCGGCGTGCAGATGCGGCGAGGGCGGATAGCGGCGTCAGATCAGGGCGGCGTCCAGGATTTCAACCCAGTGTTTGACCGGCCGGGTGCTGGCCGACTGCAGGTGCTGGATGCAGCCGATGTTGGCCGAGACGATGGTGTCGGCCACCACCGGCGCCAGCGCCTTCAGCTTGCGGTCGCGCAGCTGCATCGACAGCTCGGGCTGCAGTACCGAGTAGGTGCCGGCCGAGCCGCAGCACAGGTGGCTGTCGACCGGCGCGGTCTGCACGTGAAAGCCGAGCGCCGCCAGGTGGGTTTCGACCCCACCGCGCAACTGCTGGCCATGCTGCAAGGTACACGGCGGGTGGTAGGCCAGCGGCACCGGCTCGCTGCGGCGCGCCGCGAGCTTGGGCAACAGCGCCGGCACCAGGTCGGGCAGCAGCTCGCTCAAGTCCTTCGTCAGCGCGCTGATGCGCCGCGCCTTGGCGGCGTAGTCGGGGTCATGGGCCAGCGCGTGGCCGTATTCCTTGACCGTGACGCCGCAGCCCGATGCGTTCATCACGATCGCCTCGACCCGGCCGGCCTCGGTCAGGCCCTCGACCAGCGGCCACCAGGCGTCGATGTTGCGGCGCATGTCGGCCAGGCCGCCTTCGTGGTCGTTCAGGTGCGTGCGGATCGCGCCGCAGCAGCCGGCGTCGTCGGCGACCAGGGTCTGGATGCCGGCGGCGTCGAGCACGCGGGCGGTGGCCGAGTTGATGTTCGGCATCATCGTCGGCTGCACGCAACCCAGCAGCAGCAGCACCTTGCGCGGGTGCGGGCGGGTCGGCCAGCGGTGCGCGTCGGCGCCGGCGCGTTCGGGCACCTTGGCCTTGAGCGCCGCGGGCAGCAGCGGGCGCACCAGCTGGCCCAGCTTCATCGCCGGGCCGAACAGCGGCGAGGTCAGGCCTTCTTTGAGCAGCCAGCGCGTCGCGCGCTCCCCCGCCGGCCGCTCGACCTTGGCCTCGACGACACGGCGGCCGATGTCGACCAGCTCGCCGTAGCGCACCCCGCTCGGGCAGGTCGATTCGCAGTTGCGGCAGGTCAGGCAGCGGTCCAGGTGCAGTTGCGTCGCGCGTGTCGGCTCGGCGCCTTCGAGCACCTGCTTCATCAGGTAGATGCGGCCGCGCGGCCCGTCCAGCTCGTCGCCCAGCAGCTGGTAGGTCGGGCAGGTCGCGGTGCAGAAGCCGCAGTGCACGCAGCTGCGCAAGATCGCCTCGGCCGCCCGGCCATCGGGCGTGTCCTTGAATTCGGGGGCGAGGTGGGTCTGCATTCAGTGCAACTCGTAGGCCAGCGTCCAGTAGTAGGTGGACTCGGTCCAGCGCGGCTCGCGGGCACGCGGGCCCAGCAGGGCGAACGCATCGTCGCGGCCCGGGAAGTTCTTCAGCACCTCGTGCGTGCTGCCGTCGTCGAGCCGGCGCTGCTGGTAGCTGTTGCCGTCGGCGTCGCGGCGCGAGATCGGCGTCACGCTGCCGGCGACGAAACGGTTGTCACAGATCACCACGCGGGCGCCGGCGTCCAGGCAGCTGTGCAGCGTCGACAACCAGCCGGCCAGGCGAGCCCGCGGCACGTGCGACCACCAGAAGCCCGCGAATGCAGCGTCGAAGCGCGCATCGGCCGGCAGGCCGTCGAGCGTGTAGGCGTCGACCACGCAGAACTCGACCGTCGGCGGCATCGGCTTGGCCTTGGCCACCGCCATCGTCTCGGGGTTGAGGTCGGTCGCCAGCCAGTGCGCCGCCCGGGCGGCGCCATGCGGCGTCCACCAGCCAGTGCCGCAGGCGATCTCGAGCACCCGGCGGCCGGCAAACGGTTCGGGCAACCAGGCCTCCAGCGCGCGGATGTCCGACTGCCGCTCGGGCTTGAGGTAGACCCGGTCGTACTCGCGCGCACGGCGGGCATAGTAGTCGGCCATGGTGGCCTCGGTCGCGTTCGTCGTCGGGGTCATTCGGTCTCGCCAAGCCGGCCAGGGTTGAACAGCTGGAACGGATCGAACGCCGCCTTCAGCGCACGCTGCAGGCGGGCCTGCACCGGTGGCAGCGGGTGGAAGGCGCCGCCCGCCTTGTCGCCGCGCCAGACGGTGGCGTGGCCCAGCGCGTCGGCGGCGGCTTGGCGCACCCGCGCGGGTGGTTCGTCGCTGACCAGCCAGCGCTGCGCGCCGCCCCATTCGACCAGCTGCTCGCCGCGCAGCTCGATGCGCGGCGCGGTGGCAGCGACCGACAGGCGCCACAGCCGCGACCCGCTGGCCACCGCCGCCGCGGCGTGGTCGAAGTACTCGTCGTGCTGGTCGCGCAGGCCGGTCCAGAAACCATCGGCCAGCTCGTTCGGGATGCGCTCGCCGCCCAGGCGCTGCGCGGCCGACGCGACCGCGGCCTGCGCCCCTTGCAGGCGCAGCAGCAACGCGCCGTCCCACCAGGCGCTGGCCGACAGTGGCAGCGCCTGGCCGGCCCATTCGTTGGCGTGGCGCAGCGCGTTGGCCTGGTCCATGTCGAAACGCAGCGTGGCGCGGCCGGGCGCGACGGGCAAGACCTTCATCGACACCTCGCAGATCACGCCCAGCTGCCCCATCGAGCCGGCCAGCGCGCGCGACACGTCGTAGCCGGCGACGTTCTTCATCACCTGGCCGCCGAAGCTCAGGGTCTCGCCGCGGCCGTTGACGATGGTCGCGCCGAGCAGGTAGTCGCGCACGCCGCCCACGGCCGCGCGCGCCGGCCCGGACAGCCCGGCGGCGACCATGCCGCCGACCGTGGAGCCCTCGGCATAGTGCGGCGGCTCGAACGGCAGGCACTGACCCTTCTCGGCCAACGCCGCCTCCAGCTCGGCCAGCGGCGTGCCGGCACGCACCGTCACCACCAGCTCGGTCGGCTCGTAGGCGCTGATGCCGGCCAGCGGCTTCACGTCCAGCGCTTCGCCGCGCAGCTCGCCACCGTAGAAGTCCTTGGTGCCGCCACCGACGATGCGCAGCGGCCGGCGCCGGTCGGCCGCATCACGCACCGCATCGACCAGGCGCTGCAGCGGCGCGCTCATCGAAGCCCCCTTGGGCCAGCACCCTTTCCCGCCAAGCGGGATTGAGCCCCTTCGGGCGGCCGGGCGTGGCTCATTGGGGCACCCTTGGGCCTGCGGCCCTTTCCCGCCAAGCGGGATTGAGCCCCTTCGGGCGGCCGGGCGTGGCTCAAAACCGCTCCAGGTTGGCGAAGGGCAGCAGGCCTTTCTTCACATGCATCTTGCCGTACTCGGCGCAGCGCTGCAGCGTTGGCAGCAGCTTGCCGGGGTTCAGCAGCTCGTGCGGGTCGAACGCGGTTTTCAGCGCCCGCATCTGCGCGATCTCGTCGGGGCTGAACTGCACGCACATCGAATTCAGCTTCTCGACGCCGACGCCGTGCTCGCCGGTAACCGTGCCGCCCATCGCGACGCTGGTCTCCAGGATGTCGGCGCCGAACAGTTCGGCCCGGTGCAACTGGTCGGGGTCGTTGGCATCAAACAGGATCAGCGGGTGCAGGTTGCCGTCGCCGGCATGGAAGACGTTGCAGCAGCGCAGGCCGTACTTGGTTTCCATCTGCGCGATGGCGATCAGGATGTCGGCCAGCCGCTTGCGCGGGATGGTCGAGTCCATGCACATGTAGTCGGGGCTGATGCGGCCCGACGCGGGGAACGCGTTCTTGCGCCCGCTCCAGAACTTCAGCCGCTGCGCCTCGTTGGCCGAGACCTCCATGCGTGTCGCGCCGCAGCCGGCCAGCACGCCCCTCATGCGGCCGATCTCTTCTTCGACCTCTTCGGGCGTGCCGTCACTCTCGCACAGCAGGATCGCCTCGGCGCTGAGGTCGTAGCCGGCGTGGACGAAGTCTTCGACCGCCGCGGTCATCGGCTTGTCCATCATCTCGAGGCCGGCCGGGATGATGCCGGCACCGATGATGGCCGCGACCGCGTCGCCGGCTTTGCGGATGTCGTCGAAGCTGGCCATGATGCAGCGCGCCAGCAGCGGCTTGGGCGTGAGCTTGACCGTCACCTCGGTGACGACCGCCAGCATGCCCTCGCTGCCGACGACCAGCGGCAGCAGGTCCAGCCCCGGTGCGTCGAGCGCATCGCCGCCGAACTCGACCGGCTCGCCGTCGACCGTGAAGCCCTTGACCTTCAGCACGTTGTGCAAGGTCAGCCCGTACTTCAGGCAGTGCACGCCGCCCGAGTTCTCGGCCACGTTGCCGCCGATCGTGCAGGCGATCTGGCTCGACGGGTCGGGTGCGTAGTACAGGCCCAGCGGCGCCGCGGCCTCGCTGATCGCCAGGTTGCGCACGCCGCACTGCACGACCGCGGTGCGGCTGAGTTTGTCGAGCTTGAGGATGCGGTTGAACTTGGCCAGGCCCAGGGTCACGCCCAGCTCGTGCGGCATCGCGCCACCCGACAGGCCGGTGCCGGCGCCGCGCGCCACCACCGGCACCTTCAGCGCGGCGCAGGCCTTCAAGACGGCGCCGACCTGAGCTTCGGTCTCGGGCAATGCGACCACCAACGGGCGCTGGCGGTAGGCGGTCAGCCCGTCGCACTCGTACGGCGTGGTGTCTTCGCTGCTCCACAGCAGCGCATGCGCCGGCAGCACGGCCTGCAAGGCCACCACCACCTCGCGCTGGCGGGCAGCGCGGGGCGAGGCGTCGGCAGACGGGGAGGCGGTCACCGCGGACATGAGCGCCGACTGTAGCAACGCGAAACTGAACCGCGGCTGAAGCCGAACAGCAATCAGGTCGATTCAGCTGCGACCAGGATGCAGTGAATTGACGCGCGTCAGCTGCGCTTGCGCGGCGCCGCCTTCTTGGCTGTCGCCACCCGCGTGGCCGCCTTGACGCCGCCGCCGACCGCCTTGGCCGCGACCTTGGTCGCCTTCACCGGCACCTGCGCGCCCAGCTCGACCGCGCGCTTGAGCGTCTCGCCGGCGGCGTCGAAGCTCTGCTTGACCATCGCGCCGGCCAGGTTCTTGGCGGCGTCGGTGGCGCTGTCTTTCATCGCGCCGGCGGCCAGCGTGGTGAACTGCTTGGTCAGCGCGCCCCACCACTGCATCGGGTCGACCGTGCCCATCGGCGTCTCGACCTGGGTCTTGGACGGGGCCGCGCGCGGCTTCTTGGCCGCCGGCTTCGGCGCCTGCTCTGGCTCGGCCTGCGCCGGCTCGGGCACCGTCAGCTTGATCGAGTCGCGCAGCTCGCCCATCTGCACGTTCATCGTCTTCAGCGTCGACAACGTCATGCGCTGCACCTCGAGCGCCTGGATCGTCGCGCCCAGCATGCGGGCGTTCTGCTCGAGCCAGAACTGCACGGTGCGCAGCTCCTCGATGCGCTTTTCCAGCTCCTCGGGGTTCAGCGTCGGCGCGATCCACTGGCCCATGTTGGGCAGCGCGGCGCCGGCGTTCTTGACCAGCCCCTGCAGGAAATCGAAGCCCGGAACCATCTTGGTGAAACTGGCTGCATCGGCCATCACACGCCCCTTCTTGCTTGCTGGGATGGCGGCGATGGTACGCCGCGGTCACCGAGGTTTGTCCAAGGTCTTGCACGAATCCGGCTTGGCCGGCCCGTCGCAGGCGCCCTGGTGGCCAGCGACCGGAGTGAGCGTGGGGGCCACACGTTCCACCTCGAAGCCCCGCGCCTTCAGCAGCGCCGGCAGGCCCTCGTCGCCGATCATGTGCAGGGCGCCGACCGCGACGAACAGCTGCTCGCCCGCCTCGTGCCGGGCCTGCAGCTGGGCCGCCATCGCGAGGTTGCGCTCGTCGAGCAGGCGGTGCATCAGGCGCTTGTCGTCGTCGCTGTCGACGCAGTGGCACCAGTCGGCATAGCTGCTCAGCTCAGCCCAGTCCGAGCGGGCCCAGGCCTCGGCCAGGCGCCGCAGCGTCGGCAGGGCCCGGCCGCTGTCCAGCTCGTCCAGCGCGTGGCCGACGAAGGTCTCGGTCTCGGCCGGCGTGGGCTGCAGCAGCAGGCCGATCTGCGCCTCGGGCGTTTCGAGCGACAGCACCGGCTTGCGCAGGCCGCGCGCGTAGCCGGCGAGGAAACCGTCGATGCCGAAGGCCGGCTCCAGCCCGGCGCGGCGACCGACCATCACCGTCAGCGTCACGGCCTGCATCTCGGGCCTCAGCGCCGCCAGCTCCTGACCGGCGCAGGCCTTGTCCATCTGCGTGCGCAGGCGGCGCTGCACCGGGCCGGTCAGCGTGGGCGCGCCCGGCGCCACGGCCAGCACCGCCATCAGCCGGCGCTGGATGTCGGGGTCGAGCATGTCGAGCTCCAGCGCGACCTTGTCGACCGCCTGCAGCGCGCTGCGCACCTGCGGGCCGGGGAACATCCAGGTCTGGCGGGCGACGTGCAGCGTGCCGTACAGCCACGAGGTCTTGCCGCCCTTGCTGGCGCGAAACAGAAACCCGCGGTCGACGGCGTCGCGCATGCCGCGCTGCACGTCGTCGGCCGACAACGGCGCCGGCTGCGGCGGGCAGGCCTCGGTGGCGCGGGCGGCCGGGGCCACCCAGCAGCACCAGGCGGCGGCCAGGGCGGCGATCCAGCCGGCCGGCCTCATGCCGGCTCCACCACGGTCTGCTCGATCGCACCGAACAGGCTGTGGCCGTCCTTGCCCTTCATCTCGATGCGGATCGTGTCGCCGTACTGCATGAACGCGGTCTTGGCCTCGCCCTGGTCGATCATCTCCAGCGCGCGCTTTTCGGCGATGCAGCTGTAGCCGCGGGAAGCATCTTTGTTGCTGACGGTGCCGGAGCCGACGATCGCGCCGGCGCGCACGTTGCGTGTCTTGGCGATGTGGGCGATCAGCTGGCCGAAGTGGAAGTTCATCTCCGGCCCGGCCTCGACCAGCCCGACCTTGCGGCCGTTCCAGGTCGACTGCAGCGTCAGGTGCACGCGGCCGCCCTGCCAGGCGTCGCCCAGCTCGTCGGGCGTCACGGCCACCGGGCTGAAGGCGGTGGCCGGCTTGCTCTGGAAGAAGCCGAAGCCCTTGGCCAGCTCGGCGGGCACGAGGTGGCGCAGTGTCCAGTCGTTGGCCAGCATCAGCAGCCGCACGCCTTCGAGCGCCTGCGCCGGCGAGGCGCCCATCTCGATGTCGCCGGTGATCACCGCGACCTCGGCCTCGAAGTCGATGCCCCAGTCGGCGCTGGCGAAGCGCACGTCGTCGCAGGGGCCGAGGAAATCGTCGCTGCCGCCCTGGTAGACCAGCGGGTCGCCGAGGAAGGATTCGGGCATCTCGGCGCCGCGGGCCTTGCGCACCAGCTCGACGTGGTTCAGGTAGGCCGAGCCATCGGCCCACTGGTAGGCGCGCGGCAGAGGCGCCATGCACATCGCCGGGTCGAACGGGAACGCGTGCCGCGCCTTGCCCTGGTTCAGCGTGGTGTAGAGGTCCTGCAACTGCGGTGACAGGAAGTTCCAGTCGTCCAGCACCTGCTGCAGCCGGGTGGCGATGCCGTTGGCGTAGTGGGCGGTGGCGAGGTCACGCGAGACGACGACCAGCTGGCCGTCGCGCGACCCATCTTTGTAGGTGGCGAGCTTCATGAACGGTGGACGCGGTGGGCCGCCGAGGCGGAGGCGGCCGGAGTTGATGGCACCATTGTCCGATGCCCTGGCCTGTCTTCACCTTTCCTGCCCCCACGCAACTGCCCGCGCGCGCGCCGGCGGTGAACTGGCGCCGGCGCGGCCAGGCCAGCGCCGTGCTGCTGGGGGTGCTGCTGGGCCACGGCTGGCTGATCGGCCCGGTGCGCCAGCCGATGGGCCGTGCGCCCGAGCACGCGCCGGCGATCCAGCTGGTGACGCTGCCGCCGGCCGAGGCACCGCAGCCGGCGGCCGAGGTGGCCGAAGCCCCGGCCGAGATCACCCCTGCTGCTTCGCCGCCGGCGCAGACGCCGCCGCAACCGGCCACGCCCGAGCCCGCTGCGCCGGTGGACCCGCAGCGGACACCACCCGACACGCCGATCGATTGGAACGCCGGCCCGCGGCCGCTGGAATCGGTAGCCGGCTCCCAGCCGATGTCGCCCGAAGAGTTGACCTCGACCCCCGCCGCACCGGTGCCTGGAACGGTGTCCGCCGCACAGGACAGCGACGACGGTGGCGGCCGGCCGCCGATCTACACCACCCAGCGACCGGAGCAATCGTTCAAGCTCGACTACCGGATCGAGCGCGGTGACGACGCGGGCACCGGCCAGCTCAGCTACGACTTGCAGACCGGCGGCGTCTTCCGCGTGCGCTTTGCGGGCGAGGTCCGCGGCAAGACGACGGACTGGATCTCGCGCGGCTTCTTCAACGCCGCCGGCTTCGCGCCACAGCGCATGGTCGAGCGCCATCGCGGGCTCGAGGTGCGGGCGACCAATTTCCAGCGTGAACAAGGGGTGATCACCTTTTCCGGCTCCACCCGCGCGATCGCGCTGTACCCGGGCGCGCAGGACCGCACCAGCGTGCTGCTGCAGGTGGTCGCGATCGCCCAGGCCCAGCCGGGTGGGCTGCGCGCGGGCCAGCGCATCCGGATGCAGGTGGCCGGGCTGCGCGATGTGGACGAATGGACGTTCGAGGTCCTTGGCGACGAGCGGGTCGAGCCCAATGGCACGCCGATCCCGGTCGTGCACCTGCAGCGCGAGCCGACACGCCCCTATGACCAGCGCATCGAGCTGTGGCTGGCGCGCGAGGCGGGCCACCTGCCGGTTGGGCTGCGCTTCACCCAGGTGCCCGGCCGCGCCAGCGAGGCCTACTGGCTGACCAGCCCGCTGCCGGCGCCCGCACCGGCCGCACCGGCCGCACCGGCCGCACCGGCCGCACCGGCCGAACCTGCCAGTGCCGGCCAGCCCTGAACTGCGGCGCCGCCGCCTGGGGCCCTTGAATCCGGCCGGGGCGTCACCAACTGCCTGGCATGGGGCCTGCTTGGCCCTGTGCAGCATAAGGAGCCCCGCATGAACCTGGTCTACAACTCCGACAGCTACGCCGTCGTGCAGATCTCGCTTGAGCAGGCGGACGGCGCGCCCGACGATGGCGAAGGGGCGTCGGCCAGCCACGACGAGGTCGTTCGCGGCGGCTACGAGATCGTCGACAAGATGGCCAAGAAGGGCATCTTCATCGACGGTGCGCTGGCGCAACGCTTTCGCGAAGGCGTGCGCGCGCTGGCCGAAGAGCACGAGCCCAGCACCGAAGAGATCGACGACTTCATCGCCGGCTACACCCAGCTGGCGCAACAGCCGCTGACGCTGCACTGATCGCGCCACGGTGGGCCGAGCGACGGGCCGCCCCTAGCCGGCCCACATCCCCTCGGGGGATCGGCCAACGTACCCGTTGGCCGAGGGGCCCCACTCACCGCCGGGGCTTGCCCTCGCGCGACGCCTGCGCCAAGATCAGCGCCACTTCGACGGCGACGGTGCGCCCTGCGCCCAGCCGCCGGTGGAGGAGACGAAGTGGTCAAGCGTCTTGCCGATGCGCGCGTGGTGCTGTCGCCCGGCCTGGCCGATGCGCCGGTGCTGGACCGCCTGTGCACGCATTTCGTGCTGACCCTGACGCTGGCCCAGGCCGGCCGGCTGAACCTGCGCCGTGATTGGGGCGGGCTGATCGGCCTGACCGGGCGCCACCTGGTCTGGCCGCTGCCGGTGCTGCACCGCCTGCGCGCGTTCCTGCAGCGCCGTTGCGGTGCCAACGAACACTGGGCCGGCCACGAGCGCCTGACCGACGACGCCTTCATCGCCCGCCACGGCGCCTGGCACGGCCCGTACGAAGAGGGCTCGCTGTTCTTCTACATCGACGAGTACATCAAGGACGCGCCGAAAGACCTGCTGGCAATGCTGAACGCGACCGCCGACTGGCTGGAGCGCGACCTGAAGAAACACGCCACGCTGGTCGAGAAGAACATCGACGCGCTGGGCCAGTTGCTGCAGCTGAACCCGGCCGAGCGCGCGCTGCTGCTGTACGGCACGCTGGCGCGCTACCAGCGCGAGCTGCGCGGGCTGCTGGTCGAGTTCAAGGTCTCGAACGCGCAAGAGGCGTTCGCGATGCTGGCGCGCGTGGCACGGGTCGACGAGCGGGAGGTGGCCGAGGCGCTGCGCGCCGGCTCGCGGCTCGAGCGCATCGGCATGGTCGAGAACCTGATCTCGGAACACAACATCACCGACCTGGCCGACCTGATGAAGGTCAGCGAGCAGCTGCCGCCGGTGCTGATGCGCGAATACCGCGACCCGAGCGACCTGATGGCGGTGTTCACGCGGCCGGCGCCGCGCACCGAGCTGGCCACCGGCGATTTCGAATTCGTCGCCGAAGAGGTGCAGGTGTTGTGCGCGCTGTTGCGCAACGCCGTCGCGCGCAAGGCCGCTGGCGTCAACGTGCTGCTGTACGGCCCGCCCGGCACCGGCAAGACCGAGCTGGCCAAGGTCTGCGCCGAGGCGGCGGGGTTGGAGCTGTACGAGGTCGAATACGCCGACCGCGACGGCAACTCGCTGACCGGCCGAGACCGCTACCGCTCGCTGCAGATCAGCCAGGTGTTTCTGAAGGGCGGCGCCCATGTCGCGCTGCTGTTCGACGAGGTCGAAGATGTGTTCCCGGCGATCCCCAGCGACACCGCGCAGCTGATGGCGCGGCTGGACGCCGGTGACGGCGCATCGTCGGCCAGCGTCAGCGGCAAGGCCTGGGTCAACCAGATCCTCGAGGCCAACCCGGTGCCCGTGATCTGGATCACCAACCGCATCGAGCAGATCGACCCGGCGTTCCGCCGCCGCTTCCAGTACCACCTGGAGCTGAAGTCGCCCCCACCGGGCGCGCGCGAGGCGCTGGTCGCGCGCGCGCTGGCCGGCTCGGTGGTGAGCGAGGGCTTCGCGGCGCGGCTGTCGGGCCGGCGCGGGTTGACGCCGGCACAGATCCGCACCGCCGTGCGCTTTGCCGAGCTGGCCGGCCAGCCGGGT
The DNA here is from genome assembly GCF_041914305.1 of Ideonella sp. NCBI lineage: Bacteria > Pseudomonadati > Pseudomonadota > Betaproteobacteria > Burkholderiales > Sphaerotilaceae > Ideonella > Ideonella sp. Next base: position 199,733 of record NZ_JAYSDQ010000007.1, on the reverse strand, counting down.
GAGGTCGAGGGCCTGATCGAGCGCCAGCTGGCGCATGCCGACCTGGCGCTGGGCAGCCTCGGCCGCCGCGAGCGCGGCGCGCGGCCGAGCGTGACCCACTACGACCTCGGGCTGCTGAACGTCGAGTCGCGCTTCGGCGTGCCGCAGATCGTCGCCGCGCTGCAGCGCCGGCCGCATGGCGCGCTGTGCTTCTTCGGCCCGCCGGGCACCGGCAAGACCGCCCTGGCCGAGCACATCGCCACCAGCCTGGGCCGGCCGCTGCTGGTGCGCCAGGCGAGCGACATCATGAGCAAGTTCGTCGGCGAGACCGAGGCCAACATGGCCCGCATGTTCGACGAGGCCGCGACCGAAGAGGCGGTGCTGCTGCTCGACGAAGCCGACAGCTTCCTGCGCAGCCGGCGCTACGCCGAGCGCCACTACGAGGTCAGCGAGGTCAACGAGATGCTGCAGGGCATGGAGCGCTTTCCTGGCGTCTTCATCTGCACCACCAACCTGTTCGAAGACCTGGACGAGGCGGCGCTGCGCCGCTTCACCTTCAAGATCCGCTTCAAGGCGCTACAGCCGGCGCAGCGGGTGGCGATGTTCGTCGCCGAGGCGCTGGCAGGCGACCCGGGCGCGCTGACCGGCGAGCAGCGCCAGCGCCTGGCCGCGCTGGAGGAGCTGGCACCGGGTGACTTCGCCGCGGTGCAGCGCCAGGTCGACGTGCTCGGCGCGCCGTTCACGGCCGATGAGTTCCTCGCTCAGCTGGAAAGCGAGCACAGGGTGAAACCCGAGGTACGGCACCGAAGAGCGGTGGGATTCACGCAAACTCCATGATTGTTCAGGCGCCGCCATGGCGCCGTGAACCGGCGGGCCCAATAATGCCCGCGCCCTGCCCGCCCGCCCCTCGCGACCCATCCACCGCATGCCCGTGCCGCCTACCGCCGACCTGGTCAACGCCCTCGCCGCCCCCGAGCTGCACGGCCCGACCATCGCCGGTGCCGCACTGCTGGCCGGCTTGATGTTCGGCCTGGTCGGCCATGGCCTGCGCAAGATCCGCTCGACCGACACCGTCACCGCGCTCGGCTGGTGGGGTGCCGCAGCGGTGGCCGGTGGCGCCGGCTTGTGGGCGCTGCACTTCTTTGCCTTGACCGGCCTGGGCCTGCCGTGGGAGCCGCACTTCCGCGGCTGGCAAATGGCCGGCAGCGGCATGGCCGCTGCGCTCGGCCTGGCCGCGGTGCTGGCCACCGCCCGCCTGCGCTGGGGCGACACCGCGCGCCTGGTGCTGCAGGGCCTGGGGCTGGGCGCGCTGTGGGCGATGGTGCAAAGCCTGTCGGTCGCCGCGCTGGCCGAGCCGCCCTTCGTCAGCGCCGCCGGGCCGGCCTGGCCGCTGCTGGCGCTGGCCGGTGTGGCGACCGCGGCCACCGCGGCGCTGGGCCTGGCCTTCAGCCCGCGCTGGTCTGCGCTGGGCCCGTTCGGCCTGCGGCTGTTCCTGGGTGCCACCGGCTTTGCGCTGGCCTCGGGCCTGGCCCAGGCGCTGACCTTGGGCAGCCTGGGTTTTGTCGAGACCACGCGCCCGAGCGGTGTGCTGCTGGTCGCGGTCGACGCCCTGCAATGGGCCTGCGCCGCCGGTGCGCTGGCCTTGCTGCTGGGTTTGTTCGGGGTGCTGATCGATTCACGCGCGTCGCACCGCAACCGCGCGCTGGCCTCGTCGCTGAGCGACGCCAACCGCCGGCTGCGCGAACAGGCGCTGACCGACCCGCTGACCAAGCTGCCGAACCGGCTGCTGTTCGAAGAGCGGCTGGCCAATGCGCTGGAGCTGGTCGACGACCCCTCGGCCCCGCCCGGCGGCACGCTGGCGGTGATGTTCATCGACCTCGACGGCTTCAAGCCGGTCAATGATTCGTTCGGCCACAGCGCCGGCGACGCGGTGCTGCGCGAGGTCGGCCGCCGGCTGCAAAGCCTGGCCCGCCAGTCGGACGTGGTCGCGCGTGTCGGCGGCGACGAGTTTCTGCTCCTGGCCGAGCGGCCCGGCACGCCCGCCGGCGCCGGCCACCTGGCGCAGCGGGTGCTGCAGTGCCTGGCCGCGCCGTGCAAGCTGCCCAACGGCGCCGAGGTGCGGCTGTCGGGCTCGGTCGGCATCGTGATGTACCCCGAGCACGGCCCGGCGCAAAAGCTGCTGGCCCGCGCCGACGCCGCGATGTACGCCGCCAAGCGCGCCGGCGGCTCGGGCTTCGCGATCTTCGAGCCCAGCATGGAGCAAGACAGTCGGGCCCAGCTCGAGCTGCAGCACGAGCTGCGCGGCGCGATCGAGCGGGCCGAGCTGGTGCTGTACTACCAGCCCAAGATCGACGGCCGCTCGGGCCAGATCACCGGCGTCGAGGCGCTGGTGCGCTGGCAGCACCCCACCAAGGGCGTGATCTCGCCGGGCGTGTTCATCCCGATCGCCGAGCGCTTCGGCCTGATCAGCGCGCTGGGCCAGTGGGTGATCGACGAGGCCTGCCGCCAGCTGCGCGCCTGGCTCGACCAGGGCCTGCGCATGCGAGTCTCGATCAACATGTCGGCCCACCAGTTGCGGCAGGAAAACCTGGTTCAGCGCATCCGCCGCTCGCTGCATGCGCACACGGTCGACCCGGCGCTGCTGACGCTCGAGATCATCGAATCGGTGCTGATGGAAGACGCCGCGGTGCAGGCTTTTGCCGGCCTGGCGCAGCTGGGCGTCACGCTGTCGATCGACGACTTCGGCATCGGCTATTGCAACTTCGCGCTGCTGCGCAAACTGCCGGTGACGCAGCTGAAGGTCGACCGCAGCCTGTTCACCGACATCCAGCACAGCTCGGACGCACTGGCGGTCGTCGACGCGATCGTCAAGATGGCCCACGCGCTGGGCCTGCGGGTGGTGGCCGAAGGCGTCGAGACCGACGCGCAGCGCGACATGCTGCTGGCGCTGCGGTGCGATGAACTGCAGGGTTATCTGTTCGCCAAGCCGATGTCGGCCGAGCGGCTGACGCTGTGGGCGATGGGCGACGAAGGCGTGCACATGGCCGACTTCCGGCCGTCGATCTACGCGGCGGCGCCGCAGACGCTGCAGTAAGACGGCCGCGCGCAGCGGCCGCCGGGCTCAGGCAATCAAGCCGGTTGCAGCGTGGCCAATTCGTCCTCGGCCTGATCCGGCCGCGTCTCGGGGGCCCCCTTCGGGTTGGCCTTGGTGCTGCGGCGCTTGCGGGGCTTCGCGGCCTCGGGGGCCGGTGCGTCGGCCGCCGCGGCCACGGCCGCCTTGACGGGCTTGGCCTTCTTGGTGACCGCTGGCGCTGCGGCGGCCTCGGGCAGCTCGATCGCGACCGGCGGGGCCTTCTTGGCCCGGCCCTTGTGGCCCTTGGGCGACTTGGCCTTCAGCTCGGCCCGGGCGGCCAGGTAGGCCTGGGCCTCGTCGTCGTTCATGCCCAGCGTCGAGAAGACCTGCGCCACTTCGGCCAGCGACGTGCTGTTGGTGAAGGTGTGGACCAGGTGGCCGCGGCGGCCGCCGAACATCAGCTCGATGCGCCGTGCGCGGTGGCTGTACAGCAGCGCGTAACGCTGCAGGCCGACGCGAAACCAGATGACGTTGCCGCCGGCGCCGTCTTTCTCGCTCACGCGGACATGGGCGCCTGCGTTCTTGCGCCACAGGATGCCGCCGGCGATGGCCAGCAGCACCTCGTTGACTTCGCCGGCGTGGTGGTCCGAGCGCTCGAACACGCCCAGGAGATGCTCTTGCAGTTCATCCACGCTCTTCAACGCGATTGCCATCGACATCCCCCTGAGTGCATTGGCCCCTGAACGCTGGGCTCATGACCCGCGACAGCTACATAACGCCGACTTTGCGGGGTTACCTGTGAAGCCAACACCCCTAGATCGAAGGGGAACTTAGGCGCGACGTTTGCTCACCGCGGCGGCCAGCTGGCGCAGCACCGGCTCGGTGTCGGCCCAGCCCAGGCACGCATCGGTGATCGATACACCGTGTTTCAAGGCCTGGCCTGGCAGCAGGTCTTGCCGGCCGTCGTTCAGGTGGCTCTCGATCATCACGCCGGTGATGCGCCGCTCACCGCCGGCGATCTGCGCCGCCACGTCGGCACCGACCTCGATCTGCTTGCGGTGCTGCTTGCTCGAATTGGCGTGCGAGAAGTCGATCATCACTTGTTCGCGCTGGCCCGACGCGCGCAGCACCGCGCAAGCGGCCTCGACATCGGCGGCGCTGTAGTTCGGCTGCTTGCCGCCGCGCAGGATCACGTGGCAATCATGGTTGCCGCGGGTCTCGAAGATCGCCGCCTGGCCCATCTTGGTCATGCCCATGAAGGCGTGCGATGCGCTGGCCGCGACCACCGCATCGGCCGCGACCTTCACGCCGCCATCGGTGCCGTTCTTGAAGCCCACCGGGCAGCTCAGGCCCGAGGCCAGTTGGCGGTGGCTCTGGCTTTCGGTCGTGCGCGCGCCGATCGCGCCCCACGAGACCAGGTCGGCGATGTACTGCGGGCTCAGCAGATCGAGAAATTCGGTGCCGGCCGGCAGCCCGAGTTCGGTCACGTCCAGCAGCAGCGCGCGGGCGCGGCGCAGGCCTTCGTTGATGCGGAAGCTGCCATCCAGCCGCGGGTCGTTGATGTAGCCCTTCCAGCCGACGGTCGTGCGCGGCTTCTCGAAATAGACACGCATCACGACCAGCAGCTCGCCGCGCAGCTCGTCGGCCAGCCGCTTCAGTTTCTTTGCATACTCGATCGCCTGGTCGTGGTCGTGGATCGAGCAGGGGCCGACGACGGCGATCAAGCGGTCGCTGCGGCCGGCCAGCACATCGGCCAGCTCGCGGCGCGCGGTCTCAACCAGGCTTTGCGCAGCCTCGGGCATCGGCATGTCGTCTTGCAGCAGCGCCGGCGAGATCAAGGGCCGGACGGCGCCGATGCGCACATCGTCGACGCGGGTCGAGTCGTGGGTGGCTGGCGCATCGGCGGGCTGCAGGCGCGAGGCGCCCCCGACCTCGTGGTCGTGTTGCCAGTCATCGGGTCGGTTCACGGTCACACTCCTTGCAGCGCGATTCGGTTGCTGAGGGCCTCCCAGCCGGGACAGGGATTATCCGCGCCGTGGGACACTGGCCCGCCCGTCACCCTGGAGCTGTCACCGATGATCCTGGAACATGCCGACATCCGCATCGCCCCCGGCCAGCAGGCCGCCTTCGAAGAGGCGATCCAGCGCGGGCTGCAGACCGTGATTTCGCGTGCGAAAGGCTTTCGCGGCGCCCAGGTGCAGCATGGGGTCGAGAACCCCGAGCGCTACTTGCTGCTGATCCACTGGGACACGCTGGAGGACCACACCGTGGGTTTCCGCCAGGGCCCGCTGTTCACCGAATGGCGCGCGATCGTCGGGCCGTTCTTTGCGGCGCCGCCGGTGGTCGAGCACTTCGAGCTGGCGGTGGAGACGAACGCCTGAACGCCACCGCATCAACGCGAGAAGGCGGGCTGCCCAGAGCGAGCGTCTGACGATCGCCCGGGCATGCCCGCCTTCTCGCGCGCGCACCGCCCGCGACGGACAGCCCGCTAAAAAGACAACTTACTGCTTGACGGCTTCGACCTGGATGATCAGCTTGACCGCGTCCGGGAAGCCCCAGTCCAGGCCGTAGCTGACGCCGTACTGGCTGCGGGTGATGGTGGCCTCGAAGTCGCCGCCGCAGACCTCGCGCTTGAGCATCGGGCTCTGGTAGCAGTTGAAGTTGTTGGCCTTCAGCGTGACCGGGTTGGTCTTGCCGGCCAGCGTCAGCGTGCCCGCCACTTCGCTGACCTTGTCGCCGTTGAAGCTGAACTTGTCGCCGACGAACTTGGCGGTCGGGAACTGTTCGGTCTTCAGGATCTCGGCGCTCTTCAAGTGCTTGTCGAACGGCGCGGTGCCGCTGTTGATCGACGTGGTGTCGATCGTGATCTCGACCTTGCCGGTCTTGCCCGCGCGGTCGAACTGCACCGTGCCTTCTTTCTTGTCAAAGCGGCCGCGGTTGGTCGAGGTGCCGAAGTGGGTGATCTCGAAGGTCACGAAGGTGTGCGTCGGGTCGATGCTGTAGGTCGCTGCCTGCGCTTGGGCGCCGGTGGCTGCGAGCATCGTCAGGGCGCCAGCCGCAACGGCGATCAGCGAGGTCTTATGGTTCATGCGGGAATCTCCAGGGAACAGGGGTTGGAAAAGAAAACGGTCAGAGCGGCGCCACGCCGGTCACGGCGAGCTTGAATCTCACCTGCACGTCGTTGGCCACCATCGAGGTGTCGGCCCATTCGCCTTCACCGATCTTGAAATCGAGCCGCTTGATCGTGAACGCGCCGGTGGCGAAGGTCACGCCGCCTGTGCCCTGGGCCAGGGCGACGGGCACCACCACGTCTTTCACGCTGCCCTTGATCGTCAGCTTGCCGGCGACCTCGAATTTGCCGCCGCCCAGCGCCTTCATGCCGCTGGACTGGAACGTCGCCTGCGGGAACTTGGCGACGTTGAACCAGGCGGGCTTCGGCACTTCGGCGTCGGTCTCGGGCGAGCCGAAGCCTGCGCTGCCGGTGTCGATCGTGAAGCTGACGTTGCTGGCTTCAGGCTTCTTCGGGTCGAAGCTGATGGTCGCGTCCCATTTGCGGAACTTGCCGTCGACGGGCACGCCCATCTGCTTGGAGGTGAAGCCGATCTCGCTTTGCGCCGGGACGACCTTCTGCGCCTGGGCCAGGGCGAGCGAGCTGCCCAGCAGCAAGGTGGCGGCGAGCGCAGCGGAACGGGTCAGTGCAGACATTCGGTCAACCTTCGATATTAGAGAAGACGAGTCAGGGCGGTTCAGCGGCCGGGGCGCATGCGGTCGAGCAGGCGGTCGCGGTCGACGAAGTGGTGTTTCAGTGCGGCGCCGATGTGCAGCAGCACCAGCACGCCGAGCGTCCAGGCCAGCACCCCGTGGCGCTCTTTCATGACCTCGGCCAGCGCCTTGTCGGGCGAGACGAAATCGGGCAGCGGCAGCACGCCGAACCAGACCACCGGGAAGCCCGCCGCCGAGCTGTAGGCCCAGCCGGCCAGCGGCACCAAAAAGAACAGCGCATACAGCGCCCAGTGCGTCAGGTGCGCCATGCGCTGCTGCCAGCGCGGGCCGGCCACGTCGGCCGGCGGCCGGTGCGTCAGGCGCCACAGCAGGCGCAGCGCCGACAGCGCGAGGATCGTGATGCCGGCCCACTTGTGCCAGTTGAACAGCTTCAGCCGCGTCGGCGACATCGACAGGTCGCTCATGTACCAGCCGACGCCGAAGCTGACGATGATCATCAGCGCCAGCAGCCAGTGAAAGCCGATGGCCACGCCGGTGTAGCGAGAGCGGGTCGAGGGGGTGGCGTTGGTGTTCATCGTGGTTGGTTAGTGTGGCGAGGTGATCGGGGCCAGCGGTTCAGCACGATTGAGGCGGCATTTCAGTTTTGCTGAATGAGGAAACCGCCGCCGGCGGATCACGCCACCGGCGGGTCGAACCGCGCGGCGCGCTCGGGCACCACCAGCAAGGCGCCGAACGCGGCCGCCAAAGGCTGCGCCTCTTCCGCCGGCAGCAGTTGGTGCCGCAAAGCGAAGTCCAAGGTTGCAAGGGCCGCGTCGGTGGTCATTTCACCGTCGGCGGCGCGTTGCAAGGCGTTGGCGATCGGTAACAGCTGGTGCTCGGCGACCTCGCCGTCCTGGTTCTGCGGCACGCGGCCCGGCGCCAGGCCCAGGTCGTAGACGAACAGCCACTCGTGCTGCCAGCCTTCGGGGATGTCGCAGGCCAGCTCGAGCACGCGGCCGGCCGTCAGGCCCGCCAGCTCGTGCGGGTGCAGGCCGGCCTCTTCCCACGCTTCGCGGCAGACCGCCTGGCGCGGGGTCTGGCCGTGCGGCACGCCGGAGCCGACCAGGTTGTCGAGCCGTCCGGGGTCGGTCGGTTTGTTCCAGGCCCGGCGGGCGATCCACAGCTGCTGCGGCCGGCCCTGGGCGTCGGCGACATAACCGTTGATGTGTGCGCCCAGCGTCTGCGCGCCCCAGAAGCGCGACGAGGCACGCTCGATCACCGCGGCCAGCGCACCGTCTTCGTTCCACAGCGCGAAGGGCTCGTCGCGCCAGGCGCGGATCAGGCCCTGCGCGCGCAACGTGGCGTTGACCTCGGCGAACACCGCGTCGCGCTCGGCCGCGGGCACGTCCAGGCGCCACGCGCCATCGGTGGCCTGGCCAAACCACTGCGGCCAGGCTGCAAGGGCCAGTGCGCCGGCGGCGTCGATCGAGCCGGCGCGCCGGCCGTCGACCACGAATGGCCAGCGTGGGCCGCGCTCACTGCGGCGCGCCGCCGCCAGGCAAGACCAGCGGTTCATCGGCTGGCCGCCCACAGGTTCAGCGCCAGGCCGGCCATCACCAGGCCGGCGGCGCCCAGCTTCCAGCCCGGCAAGGCCTCGCCAAACACCAGCGCCGAGGCGCCCATGCCGAACACCGGCACCAGCAGCGCGGCCGGCGTGACGGTGGCCGGAGGGTGGCGCGCCAGCAGCCAGTTCCACACGCCGTAGCCGAACAAGGTGTTGCCCACCGCCTGCCACGCGACGGTGGCCCAGGCCGCTGCGCTGGCGGCGCTTGCCACCGCCACCAGGTGCCCGGCGCCGCCTTCAAACAAGATCGTCATCAACAGCAGCGGCGGCAGCGCGAACAGGCTGGACCAGACCATGAAGCCCAGCGCATCGACCTTGCCGGCGCCACGCGCCACCAGGTTGGCGAGCGACCAGCAAAACGCCGCCGACAACACCAGGCCCATGCCGACAAGGCTGATGCCGGCGCCACCGAGGTGCGCCTGCCAGCCGATCCAGCCCATGCCGGCCAGCGCGAGCCCGAACGCCCCGAGCTGGATCGGCCTCACCCGCTGGCCGGCCAGCACGATCGTGATGAAGACCTGGGCCTGCACGACCAGCGACGCGAGGCCGGGCGAGATGTCGGCCTTCATCGCGAGAAACAGCAGGCCGAACTGGCCAGCGCCGAGCAGCACGCCGAAGGCCGCCAGCCGCCACCACGGCGTGGCCGGCCGGCGGATGAACAGCATGAAGGGCAAGGACGACAGGCCGAAGCGCAGCGTCGCCAGCAGGAACGGTGGCAACTCGGCCAGCCCCCACTTGATGACCACGAAGTTGGTGCCCCAGACCGCAACAACGGCCAGCGCGAGCAAGAGGTGGGAGACAGGCATGGGGCGGCAGTGTAGGCAGCTTGGGTGGGCCGCGTGGGCGGCGGGGCATCGGGCCCACCGGCTGCGGCATCGACGTGGGCGCCAGGATCCATGCGACTGGGGCGATGCGCCGCATCACACCTCGGCGTTAGGCCGACGGCCCACCTTGGGCACCATGCGCCAACGGATCACAATCCGCTGCATGGGCACCACCTTGCACCGAATGACCGAGCAGGCCTTCGTGCGCTTCAACGAAGCCGCGATCGCCGACTATGCCGACGACAACGTGACCTCGGGCCGCTGGCCTGCCGAGGGCGCGCTCGAGCGCTCACGGCTGGAACAAGAGCGCCTGCTGCCGCAGGGCCTGGCCACGCCGGGCCAGCACCTGTTCACGATCCACGACGATGCCCTGAACCTCGATGTCGGCGTGTTGTGGCTCGCGGTGACCGAGCACCCGGGCAGCCGTTCGGGTTATGTCTACGACGTGGCCATCGACCCGCCTTACCGCCGGCGCGGCCACGCCAAGGCGGCTTTCATGGCGCTGGAAACGGTGGCCCGCGAGCTGGGCCTGGCCGACATCGGGCTGCACGTGTTCGCCCACAACGAAGGTGCGCAGGCGCTGTACCGCTCGCTGGGCTACCAGACGACCGGCATCAACATGCGCAAGCGCATCGAGCCCTGACGGCCGCGGCGCCTCGCGCGCGCGACGAGGTCAGATCGTCATCGGGTCGACATCGACCGCCCAGCGCGCGATGCCTTTGTGCTGCGAGCGCAGGGCGGGCAGGCCGGCCACCCAGTGCGCCAGCAGGCGCTGCAAGGCGGCGCGCGAGCCCGACTCGACCAGCATCTGGCGCCGCTCCTGCCCGGCCACGCGGGCCACATGCGGCGGCACCGGCGCGTACAGGCTGATCTGCTCGGCCAGGCCCAGCTCGCCGGCCAGCACCAGGGCCTCGTCGCGCGCCGCGCGCAAGAAGCCTTCGGCCACCGCCGCGTCGCGCGCTTCGGCGCGCAGCAAGGCCAGGTGGGCAAACGGCGGCAGGCCGGCCATCTCGCGCTCGCGCAACTGGCTGGCGGCGAAGCGCGCGTAGTCGTGCGCCTTCAGCGCGGCAAACAGCGGGTGGCCGGGGTTGGCCGTCTGGACCCACATCTCGCTTTGCTGCGCGACCTCGGCCGCGCGGCCGGCGCGGCCGGCCGCCTGCATCAGCGTCGCGAACAGGCGCTCGGGGGCGCGGAAGTCGGCGGTGAACAGCGCCCCATCGGGGTCGACCGCGGCCACCAGCGTGACGCGTCGAAAGTCGTGGCCCTTGGTGACCATCTGGGTGCCGACCAGCACGTCGACCTCGCCGGCGTGCACGGCCGCCAGCTGCTGCTCCAGCGTGCCTTTCAGGCGCGTCGTGTCGGCATCGATGCGTGCAATGCGCGCTTGGGGCAACAGCTCGCCGACCTGCTCTTCGAGCTTCTCGGTGCCGCGGCCGACCGGCTGGATGTCCAGGTTGCCGCATTCGGGGCAGGCGCGCGGCACCCGCTCGGTGAAGGCGCAGTGGTGGCAGCGCAGCGTGCGGTCGAGCTTGTGGAACACGCGCCAGGCGCTGCAATGCGGGCAGGCGCTCTTCCAGCCGCAGGCGGTGCAGTGCAGCACCGGCGCAAAGCCGCGCCGGTTCAGGAACAGCAGGCTTTGCTCACCCCGCGCCACCCGTGCTTCGATCGCGGCTTTCAGCGCCGGCGCCAAGGCCAGCGGTGGCTCGCCCGGCGGCGGGCGCACCTGCTGCGTCATGTCGATCACCTGCACGCTGGGCAGCGGGCCCTGCCCCACCCGCTCGGCCATCGTCAGCAGGCGGTAGCGGCCGGTCTGGGCGTGGTGCCAGCTTTCGAGCGACGGGGTGGCCGAGCCGAGCACGACCGGCGCGTTCTCGAGCCGGCCCCGGTAGACCGCCAGGTCACGCGCCGAGTAGCGCGCGCCGTCTTGCTGCTTGTAGCTCGGGTCGTGTTCTTCGTCGACGACGATCAGGCCCAGCCGCGGCAGCGGGCAGAAGATGGCCAGCCGCGTGCCCAGCACCAGTTCGGCCTGGCCGCGGTGTGCGGCGAGCCAGTTGGCCAGCCGCTGCGCGGGTGTCAATGCACTGTGCAGCGACACTAGGCGGCGACCCGGGAAGCGCGCCGCGAAACGCTCTTCGAGCTGCGGCGTCAGGTTGATCTCGGGCACCAGCACCAGCGCCTGCTGGCCGGCCGCCAGGGCCGCTTCGGCCAGCCGCAGATAGACCTCGGTCTTGCCGCTGCCGGTGACGCCGTGCAGCAGGTGGCAGGCCGGCTCGGCCGCATCGAGCGTGGCCAGCACCGCGGCCTGCTCGGCGGTCAGTGCCGGGCGCACCGGGGCTGCCGCGGGCGGCGCCTTGGCCGCCGCCTTGGCGAGCCGCTTGTCCTGCAGCCGCATGCGCTTGGCCAGGCCCGCGTCGTCGAGCTTGCGCAGCTCGGGCGGCAGCACCGCCAGCGCCACCTCGCCGATGGCCCGCTGGTAGTAGCGGGCGCTGAACTCAACCAGGCGGCACCAGGCGGCCGGCAGCGGCGGCAGGCTGCCTAGCACTTCGGCCACCGGCTTGAGGGCAAAGCCTTCAGCGTCGTCTTGGTCTTTGGTGTCGGGCGGCTGCGCCGTGGCCGGCCCGGGCCAGACGATGCCGGGAACGTCACGCCGGCCCAGAGGCACACGCACCAGCGTGCCCGGAGCGAGCGGCTGCTCACTCTCGTAGTCCAGCGTATCGCCGAGGCCGGCATGGGCCGGCGTGTCGACGGCGACCCGAAGCCGATTCATGCGACGCGGGGGTTCAACCTGCTCGCCAGACACGTTTCTAAGAGCAACAGATCAACAGTGGCGCTTAAGTTCATGATTCCAAAGACCTTTCAGACTTGCCCACTGTTCCTGTGGATAACATTGTGGGAAAGCTGCGGTCGGGCGTGCTAAATGCTTGATGCGCCACGCACCGGCTTGGGTTGCCCGTTTCTGTGGCAAGACCCAAAAATTCTTTCTAATCAAACACTTGCCACGAATCGCCGCGATTTTGATGGTTTTATGACGTGATCCATAGCGGTGATCTGTCGCACCCCGGCTTTTGGGGATAAGTCAAGCCCTTAGCGAACACTCACCCGGTGAAACCCCCATACCACATCACAAGGGCGCCGGCGTATGGGAGCGTTTACGCAACAGCCGGGAGTGGCTGTGCACGGCCTCGACCAGCGCCGACACATGCTCCGGCGGGGTGTATTGGCTGATGCCGTGGCCGAGGTTGAAGACGTGGCCGTCCCACCCGCCATCGGCGCGCTGCGGCGGGCCGAAACTGTCCAGCACCCGCCGCGCCTCGGTGGCCACCACGGCGGGCGGCGCGAACAGCACGTTCGGGTCGAGGTTGCCCTGCAGCGCCACCTGGTGGCCCACGCGGGCGCGCGCCTGGCCCAGGTTGACCGTCCAGTCCAGGCCGACCACATCGGCGCCGCTGGCGGCGATTTCGTCCAGCCACAGCCCGCCGCCCTTGGTGAAGACGATCGCGGGGATGCGCTGGCCGTCATGCTCGCGCTTGAGCTGCGCCAGCACGCGCCGGGTGTAGGCCAGCGAGAACTGCTGGAACGCGCCGTCGGCCAGCACGCCGCCCCAGCTGTCGAAGACCATCACGGCCTGCGCGCCGGCGTCGATCTGCGCGTTCAGGTAGGCGGCGACCGCATCGGCGTTGACGGCCAGGATGTGGTGCATCAGGTCGGGCCGGCTGTACAGCAGGCCCTTGACCAGGCGGTAGTCGTCGGAGCCCGCGCCCTCGACCATGTAGCAGGCCAGCGTCCACGGGCTGCCCGAAAACCCGATCAATGGCACGCGCCCGTTCAGCGCGCGGCGGATCGAAGTGACCGCGTCGAACACGTACTGCAGCTTGGCCAGGTCCGGCGCCACCAGCGCACGGATCGCCGTCTCGTCGCGCAGCGGGTGGGCGAAACGGGGGCCTTCACCCTGCGCGAAGCTCAGGCCCAGGCCCATCGCGTCGGGCACGGTCAGGATGTCGGAGAACAGGATCGCCGCATCGAGCGGGTAGCGCTCCAGCGGCTGCAGCGTCACCTCGGTGGCGAAGTCGCGGTTGGTGGCCAGACCCATGAAGCTGCCGGCCTTGGCGCGGGTGGCGCAGTACTCGGGCAGGTAGCGGCCGGCCTGGCGCATCAGCCACAGCGGCGTGTATTCGGTGGGCTGGCGCCAGCAGGCACGCAGGAAGGTGTCGTTCTGGAGCGGGGCAAACATGGCGCGATTATCGGCGCCCGCTCCTGTTTGAATTTGACGCCGGCCGCTTGACTCGGCGCCGACTGTCCCCAATTCCCCCGCGCGGGTAATATGCCCGCGCCCTGGGCCATCCACGACGGAGCCTTGTCGAATGAAACTCTTTGCCCGCCCCTTGCTGGCCGCCTCGGCCATCGCCACCACGCTGGCCCTGACCGGCTGCGGCTACAACGACTTTCAACGCCAGGACGAGCAGGTCAAGGCCGGCTGGTCCGAGGTGCTGAACCAGTACCAGCGCCGGGCCGACCTGGTGCCCAACATCGTCGCCACCGTCAAAGGCGAGGCCAATTTCGAGCAGGAGACGCTGACCAAGGTGATCGAGGCACGCTCGCGCGCCACCTCCATCCAGGCCACGCCGGCGCTGATCAACGACCCGGCCGCGTTCCAGAAATTCCAGGCCGCGCAGGGTGAACTCACCGGCGCGCTGAGCCGCCTGATGGTGGTCAGCGAGAACTACCCGAACCTGAAAGCCAACCAGGGCTTCCAGGACCTGCGCGTGCAGCTGGAGGGCACCGAGAACCGCATCACCGTGGCGCGCAACCGGTACATCAAGGCGGTGCAGGACTACAACGTGCTCGCGCGCAGCTTCCCGACCAACCTGACGGCGATGATGTTCAGCTACACCGTCAAGCCCAGCTTCACGGTCGAGAACGAGAAGGCGATCTCGGCGCCGCCGACCGTCAGCTTCGACAAGCCAGCCGCCACGCCCGCCGCGCCCGCTGCGTCGAAGTAGGCCCGCCAACCCACATGCCCCACCTGCCACGCCCAGGGCTGGGAGCCGGCCCCGGCCCGCTGTGGCGCTGGTTCGCACGTTTGATGCTGGCGCTGGCTCTCTGGCCTGGGCTGGCCGGGGCTGCGCTGGCGCAAGAGCTGCAGCCGGTGCCGGCGCTGGCCGCCCGCGTGACCGACACCACCGGCACCTTGAGTGCGAAGCAGCGCGAGGCGATCGACGCGAAGCTCGCCGCCTTCGAGCGTGAGGCCGGCACGCAGATCGTCGTGCTGGTCGTCGCGACGACCCAGCCCGAAGACATCGCCGCCTACGCCTACCGCGTGGCCGATCAATGGAAGGTCGGCCGTCGCGAGGTCGGCGACGGGCTGCTGGTGCTGGTCGCCAAGGACGACCGGCGGGTGCGCATCGAGGTGGCCAAGGCGCTCGAGGGCGCGGTGCCCGACCTGGCGGCCAAGCAGATCATCGACAACGCCATCCGGCCCGCGTTCAAGGCCGGCGACTACGCTGGCGGCCTGAACGCCGCGATCGACCAGCTGGCGGCGCGGGTGCGCGGCGAAGCGCTGCCGGCGCCCGACGCGAAAGCCCGCCGGGCACCCAGCAGCGGTGGCTTCGGCGGCGTGGGCTGGGACCAGCTGGCGCTGTTCTTCTTCATCGGCGTGCCAATCATCGGCTCGGTGCTGACCGGCCTCTTCGGCCGCAAGCTGGGTGGGCTGGTCACCGGCGGCGCAGCCGGCGGTCTGGCCTGGCTGTTCGGCGCGCCGATGCTGTTGGCCGGCGTGGCCGGCGCCGTGGCGCTGGTGCTGGTGGGCGTGCTGGGCATCGGCTCGGCCGCGCGCCGCGGTGTGGGGCTGCGCGGGGGCCATGGCACGCCGGTCATCTGGGGTGGCGGTGGCGGTGGCAGCAGCTGGGGCGGCGGCGGTGGGGGCGGTGGGGGCGGTGGCTTCTCGTCCGGCGGCGGCGGCGACTTCGGCGGCGGCGGCGCCTCGGGGGATTGGTGATGCACGGCGGCAAACGCTCCTGGCCGGCGCGCATCGCCCGGTTGCTCAAGCACCGCTGGTGGGACGAGGCCGATGCGCGCCGCGTGCTGCCGAGCGAGGCGCTGGACCGCCTGCAGGCGCGCGTGGCCGACAGCGAGCGCGGGCACTCGGGTGAGATCCGCGTCTGTGTCGAGGCCGGGCTGCCGCTGTCGTACCTGTGGCGCGATGCGAGCCCGCGCGAACGGGCGGTGGCGATGTTCGCCAAGCTGCGGGTCTGGGACACCGAGGCCAACAACGGCGTGCTGATCTACCTGCTGCTGGCCGAGCATGCGATCGAGTTGGTGGTAGACCGCGGGCTCGCCCGCCATGTCGACGACGCGCGTTGGCGCGCGCTGGTGGCCGGCCTGGGCGAATCGCTGCGTGCCGGCCGCTTCGAAGAGGGGCTGATGCACACCATCGCCGAGGTCGATGCACTGCTGCGTCAGCACTTTGCGCTCGGCGAAGCGATGGCCGCCAACCCGAACGAGTTGCCCGACCGGCCGCACCTGCTGTAGCGGCGCGTGGCCCGCGCCGGGTGTCAACCGCGCCCCCCTAGCTTGCGCCGCGCCCCTAGATCGGGGGGCTGTCGCCTTGGCCGCCAGCGCCTACAAACTCGTCATGCATACCCATCCGCACCTTCACCGGGCCCCGGGTCTCGAATCAGGTGCTCGATGAACCTGCAGTCCCGTGTCCACCGCCGATTGCACAAGCATCGGTCCAACGGGACCGGCCATGCCGGTCTCGCGCGCGACAGCCATGTCGTCGCGTCGCCCGTCGTCACGGCCGCCCGGCATGCGGTTCGCCACGCAGCCACCCCGCCTGCCCAGCCCGTTGACCTGCCGCACGAGCAGCTGCTGGGCTACCTGAGCGCATCGGACGAGCCCGCATCGACCGGCGCCGACGAGGGCAGCGACCGGGCCACGCTGCAGGCCGCAGCCCGCGCGTTGATGCACAACGGCGACTCTCTTCGCCTGGGCGTGCGCGCCGGCGACCTGGGTCAACGGGTGCGCTGGTTTCGCCGCCTGCTGGCGCTGTGGCCGCTGGCCGAGCGCGAGCGCTGGCTGGTCGACCAGGTGGCTGCGGGGCAGCGGCACCCGCTGGCGGCCTCGCCACTGCACGACGAGCTCGACCCGCGCCTGTTCGACCCGGCGCTGCATGCCGAGCAGCGGCTGGGCCTGCAGGCCCTGTGGCTGGCCGTGGTGGCCCCTGGCGCGGTGAGCCTGGACGCCGGCCGGCGCGAGCGTGATCTCGACGAAGCCCGCCGGCTGCTGCAACGCTGGCTGGGCTGAGCGGCTGAGCTCGGCCCGCTGCGGCCTGGGGGCCACTGGCGCCGTCAGGGCTTAGGCCACGGGCGCAGCGGCTTCACCGGGCCCTTGAAGCTCTCCTGGCGCGGCGGGCCGTCCAGCGGCGGAAACGCCAGCGGCGCCGGCGGCACCGCGGTGTCGGGCAGGTGGTCCAGCAGATGGCGGATCAAGGTCAGCCGGCCGCGGCGCTGGTCGTTGAAATCCACCAGCACCCACGGGGCCTGCTTGGTGTGGGTGGCCTTCAGCATCGCGTCGCGGGCCCGGCCGTAGTCGGCATAGTGCTCGCGCGCCTTCAGGTCGATCGGCGACAGCTTCCAGCGTTTCAGTGGGTCCACCAGGCGTTCGGCGAAGCGCTCTTCCTGCTGCGCCTGGTCGACCGTCAGCCAGTACTTGAACAGCAGGATGCCGTCGTCGACCAGCATCTGCTCGAACACCGGCGCCTGCTTCAGGAACGCCTGTGCCTCGTCTTCGGAACAGAAGCCCATCACCCGCTCGACGCCGGCGCGGTTGTACCAGCTGCGGTCGAACAGCACCATCTCGCCGGCCGCCGGCAGCCATGGCACATAGCGCTGGAAGTACCACTGGGTGCGTTCGCGCTCGGTCGGCTTGGCCAGGGCCGCCGCCCGCACCTGGCGCGGGCTGAGCGTGCCGGTGATGGCCGAGATCACGCCGCCCTTGCCGGCCGTGTCGCGCCCCTCGAGCACCACCACCAGGCGCTTGCCGCTGGCCTGCAGCCAGCGCGCCATGTTGTTCAGCTCGACCTCGAGCGCGGCCAGCGTCTCGGCATAGGCGCTCTTGCTGAGCTTGTTGCCGGTGGCCGCAGCCCCACCATGCGGCCGGCGCGCCGCCTTGGGCTTGTCGGTCTTGGGCTTGCCTGCTTTGTCCTTGGCCATGCGGCGCTCCAGCAATGGGGGTGCCGCCGATTGTGGCCTTGCGCGCCTCGCCAAGAAAAAACCCGCCGGGTGACGCACACCGGGCGGGTTGTCTGGGGAGCGCTGAAGCGGCTCAGCGGCTCTTGCGCAGCTTCTGGATCGCGGCGATCTGGGCCGCCATCGCGGCGAACTCACCCTGGGCCTTGGCGAAGTCGATGTCGCTCTTCGCGTTCTTCATCGCGTCCTCGGCCATCTTCTTGGCCTCGAGCGCCTTCGCTTCGTCCAGGTCATGGCCACGGATGGCCGTGTCGGCCAGCACCGTGACCGAGCCCGGCTGCACCTCGAGGATGCCACCGGCGACGAAGACGAACTCTTCCTCGCCGTTGTCGGCTCGCTCGATGCGCACGGCCCCCGGCTTGATGCGGGTGATCAGCGGCGTGTGGCGCGGCAGGATGCCGAGCTCGCCGTTCTCGCCCGGCAGCGCAACGAACTTGGCCTCGCCGCTGAAGATCGACTCTTCCGCGCTGACCACGTCGACGTGAATGGTTGCCATGTTCGTGTTCCTATCGTGGAAGGAGGTTCAAGAAGCAAGCAGTCGGGATGTCAGGCGAGGCGCGCCCCGCAGCCGTACACCCGTACGGCGAGGAGCGCAACGATGCATGACGCCCGAATGCGCCGCTTACTGAATCTTCTTCGCCTTTTCGAAGGCTTCGTCGATGGTGCCGACCATGTAGAAGGCCTGCTCCGGCAGGTGATCGCACTCGCCGGCAACGATCATCTTGAAGCCGCGGATGGTTTCCTTCAGCGGCACGTACTTGCCCGGCGAGCCGGTGAACACTTCGGCCACGTGGAACGGCTGCGACAGGAACCGCTGGATCTTGCGGGCGCGGGCCACGGCCAGCTTGTCTTCCGGCGACAGCTCGTCCATGCCCAGGATCGCGATGATGTCGCGCAGTTCCTTGTAGCGCTGCAGCGTGGCCTGCACGGCGCGGGTGGTCTCGTAGTGCTCGAGGCCGACGACGTTCGGGTCGACCTGGCGCGAGGTCGAGTCCAGCGGGTCCACCGCGGGGTAGATGCCCAGCGAAGCGATGTCACGCGACAGCACCACGGTGGCGTCCAAGTGGGCGAAGGTCGTGGCAGGCGACGGGTCGGTCAAGTCATCCGCAGGGACGTACACGGCCTGGATCGAGGTGATCGAGCCGACCTTGGTCGACGTGATGCGCTCTTGCAGGCGGCCCATTTCTTCGGCCAGCGTCGGCTGGTAGCCCACGGCCGACGGCATACGGCCCAGCAGCGCGGACACTTCGGTACCGGCCAGGGTGTAGCGGTAGATGTTGTCGACGAAGAACAGCACGTCACGGCCTTCGTCACGGAACGACTCGGCGATCGTCAGGCCGGTCAGGGCCACGCGCAGACGGTTGCCCGGGGGCTCGTTCATCTGGCCGTAGACCATCGCGACCTTCGACTGCGACAGGTCCTCTTGCACGACGACCTTCGAGTCCGACATCTCGTGGTAGAAGTCGTTGCCTTCACGGGTGCGTTCACCCACGCCGGCGAACACCGACAGACCCGAGTGGGCCTTGGCGATGTTGTTGATCAACTCCATCATGTTCACGGTCTTGCCGACGCCGGCGCCACCGAACAGGCCCACCTTGCCGCCCTTGGCGAACGGGCAGATCAGGTCGATCACCTTGATGCCGGTCTCGAGCAGCTCTTGCGACGGGCTCAGCTCGTCGTAGGCCGGGGCCTTGCGGTGGATCGAGGCGGTCAGCTCGCTCGCGACCGGGCCGCGCTCGTCGATCGGGTTGCCCAGCACGTCCATGATGCGGCCGAGCGTTGCCTTGCCGACCGGCACCATGATCGGGTTGCCGGTGTTGCTGACGGTGACGCCGCGGCGCAGGCCGTCCGACGAGCCCAGCGCGATGGTGCGCACGATGCCGTCGCCGAGCTGCTGCTGCACTTCCAGCGTCAGGGCCGAGCCTTCCATCTTCAGCGCGTCATACACCTTGGGCATCTGGTCACGCGGGAACTCCACGTCCACCACGGCGCCGATGCACTGAACGATCTTGCCTTGGGCTTGAGTGTTCGACATTTGTCTGTCCTTCAATTCAGAATTCGTGTGAGTCTCGGGCCGAGGCTTAACCGCTGATGGCGGCGGCGCCGCCAACGATCTCGGAAAGCTCTTTGGTGATCGCCGCCTGGCGCGTCTTGTTGTAGACGAGCTTGAGTTCGCCGATCAGCGTGCCGGCGTTGTCGGTCGCGGCCTTCATCGCCACCATGCGGGCCGACTGCTCGGACGCCATGTTCTCGGCGACCGCCTGGTAGACCAGCGCCTCGACGTAGCGCGTCAGCAGCTCGTCGATCACGGTCGCGGCGTCCGGCTCGTAGATGTAGTCCCAGCCATAGGCCTTCTTTTCGGCCTCGGTCTGGGCCAGCGCACCGGCCGCCAGCGGCAGCAACTGCTCGACCACTGGCTCCTGCTTCATCGTGTTGATGAACTTGGTGTAGCACAGGTACACCGCGTCCACCTTGCCTTCGATGAAGGCATCGAGCATGACCTTGACCGGGCCGATCAGCTTCTCGATCTGCGGCGCGTCGCCCAGGCCGAGCGCGTGCGACACGACCTTGGCGCCGATGCGGTTCAGGAAGCCGTTGCCCTTGGTGCCGATCGCCACCGCTTGCACCTGGCCACCGGCGGTCTGCACGTCACGCATCTTGTTCGTGACGGCGCGCAGCACGTTGGTGTTCAGGCCGCCGCACAGACCCTTGTCGGTCGTGACGACGATGAAGCCCGACGCCCCGGCCTTGCCACCCGAACGCATGTAGGGCGACTGGTACTCGGGGTTGGCCTGCGACAGGTTGGCCGCGATGTTGCGGATCTTGTCGCTGTAGGGGCGCGCGGAACGCATGCGTTCCTGCGCCTTGCGCATCTTCGACGCGGCGACCATCTCCATGGCCTTGGTGATCTTCTTGGTGTTCTCCACCGATTTGATCTTGCCGCGTATTTCCTTGCCGACCGCCATGACGGTTCTCCTTGTTCAGAGTGTCAGGCGGGCTTCAGGCGAAGGACTTCTTGAACGCGGTGATCGCGCCCGACAGCTCTTCCTCGGCAGCCTTGTCCATCGCCTTGTCGGCCTCCAGCTTCGCCAGCAGAGCGGCGTGGCTGGCCTTCAGGTGCTGGTGCAGGCCGTGTTCGAACGCCAGCACCTTCTTGGTGTCGATGGTGTCGAGGAAGCCCTTGTTCACCGCGTACAGCGTGGCGGCCATCAGGCTGATCGGCAGCGGCGAGTACTGGGCCTGCTTCAGCAGCTCGGTCACGCGGGCACCGCGGTCCAGCTGCTTGCGGGTGGCTTCGTCCAGGTCGGACGCGAACTGCGCGAACGCGGCCAGTTCACGGTACTGCGCCAAGTCGGTACGGATACCGCCGGACAGCGACTTGACCAGCTTGGTCTGGGCGGCGCCACCGACGCGCGACACCGAGATACCGGCGTTGATCGCGGGGCGGATGCCGGCGTTGAACAGGTTGGTTTCCAGGAAGATCTGGCCGTCGGTGATCGAGATCACGTTGGTCGGCACGAAGGCGGACACGTCACCGGCCTGGGTCTCGATGATCGGCAGCGCGGTCAGCGAACCGGTCTTGCCCTTGACCTCGCCCTTGGTGAAGGCTTCGACGTAGTCGGCGTTCACGCGGGCCGCGCGCTCGAGCAGGCGGCTATGGAGATAGAACACGTCGCCAGGGAAGGCTTCGCGGCCCGGCGGGCGGCGCAGCAGCAGCGACACTTGACGGTAGGCCACGGCCTGCTTGGACAGGTCGTCATAGACGATCAGGGCGTCTTGGCCGCGGTCGCGGAAGTACTCGCCCATCGTGCAGCCCGAGTAGGCCGACACGTACTGCATCGCGGCCGATTCCGAGGCCGAGGCGGCGACGACGATGGTGTAGTCCATCGCGCCGGCTTGTTCGAGGGCGCGCACCACGTTCTTGATCGACGAAGCCTTCTGGCCGATCGCGACGTAGACGCAGGTCATGTTCTGACCCTTCTGGTTGATGATCGCGTCGATGGCGACAGCGGTCTTACCAGTCTGGCGGTCACCGATGATCAGCTCGCGCTGGCCACGGCCGATCGGCACCATCGAGTCGATCGACTTCAGGCCGGTCTGCACCGGCTGGTCCACCGACTTGCGCGCGATCACGCCCGGGGCGACCTTCTCGATCACGTCGGTCATCTTGGCGTTGATCGGGCCCTTGCCGTCGATCGGCTGGCCGAGCGCGTTGACGACGCGGCCGATCAGCTCGGGGCCGACCGGCACTTCCAGGATGCGGCCCGTGCACTTGACGGTGTCGCCTTCGGAGATGTGCTCGTACTCGCCCAGGATCACCGCGCCGACGGAGTCGCGCTCGAGGTTCAGCGCCAGACCGAACGACGGCTGGCCGTCCTTACTGGCGGGGAACTCGAGCATTTCGCCTGCCATCGCATCGGACAGGCCGTGCACGCGGACGATGCCGTCGGTCACCGAAACGACGGTGCCCTGGTTGCGGATGTCCGTCGAGGCGCCCAGGCCTTCGATGCGGCTCTTGATCAGTTCGGAAATTTCAGCGGGATTCAGTTGCATAGCTTTCTCCGAAAGCGTGAGGCGCTAGCGTCGGGCTGGTCGCCGTAGAGGGTGTTGCCGTGGAGCGCGTGGGCTGCGGATGTTCAGTGGGTCAGGGCGACGCGCATCTGCTCGAGCCGGGCGCGAACCGAGGTGTCCAGCACCTCGTCGCCGACTTCGACACGGATGCCGCCGATCAGCGCCGGGTCGACCACGACGCTGGCGTTCAGCTTGCGGCCGAAGCGCTTTTCCAGCGTGGCGACGACATCGGCCAGCTGGCCGGCATCGAGCGCGAACGCGCTGGTGATCTTCGCGTCGGACACACCCGAGCTGGCGTTGACCAGCGCGCGGTATTGCGCGGCGATCTCGGGCAGCGCGGTCAGGCGGCCGTTGTCGATGACGGTGCGCAGCAGGTTGGCGACCTTGGGCGACAGCTGCAGGCGGGCGACGCCGCTGACCAGCTCGAACACCTGTGCCGCGCTGACCTTGGGGCTGTCGGCGAACTGGCGCAGTTGCGCATGCCCGGCGACCTGGCCCAGCGTCTGCAGCTGGTCGGCCAGGCCCGAAGCGTCGGCGCCGGCGCTGGCCTTGAACAGGGCTTCCGCGTAGGGGCGGGCGATGGTGGCGAGCTCGGCCATGGTCAGAGTTCCGTCTTCAGGCGGGTCAGCAACTCGGCGTGGACGCCGGCGTTGACTTCGCGCTTCAGGATCTGCTCGGCGCCCTTGACGGCCAACAACGCGACCTGCTCACGCAGGGCTTCGCGGGCCTTCATGGATTCTTGCTCGGCCTCGGCCTTGGCGGCGGCGACGATCTTGGCGCCTTCCTCGCTTGCGCGGGACTTGGCTTCTTCGATCAGCTGCTGGCCCAGACGCTCGGCATCGGCCAGGCGCTTGGCGGCGTCGTCCTTGGCGGCCGACAGTTCGGCCTGGATCGTCTTCGCGGCGGCGGCCGATTCGGCCTTGGCCTTGTCGGCGGCCGACAGCCCATCGGCGATCTTCTTCGCGCGCTCGTCCAGCGCGGCGGTGATCGGCGGCCAGACGAATTTCATCGTGAACCAGACCAAGATCAGGAACACGATCATCTGGACGATGAGGGTACCGGTGATGCTCACTTGATTGCCTCGAACGGTGGCGGGGATCTTCAGCGAAGGGCGCGGCAGCTCATGCCGCCACGCCCCAAGCCTCTCAACACGACCGTGCCGTATTACTTGGCGGCTTGAGCGGCCACGGCTTGGGCGATCTGGCCCAGGAACGGGTTGGCCGTGGCGAACCACAGGGCGATACCGGTGCCGATGATGAAGGCCGCGTCGATCAGGCCGGCCAGCAGGAACATCTTGGTCTGCAGTTCACCCATCAGCTCGGGCTGGCGAGCGGCGGACTCCAGGTACTTGCTGCCCATGATGCCGATGCCGATACAAGCACCGACAGCGCCCAGACCGATGATCAGGCCGGCGGCGAGGGCAACAAAGCTGATGACTTCCATGATGACTCCTAGTCGAGAAGGTTGTGTTGTGGAGAGGAAAAAGGAAACGGGAACCGAGAGAAAGACCGCCGCTCGATCAGTGAGCGTCGTGTGCCTGACCGATGTAGACCAGCGTGAGCATCATGAACACGAAGGCCTGCAGGGTGATGATCAGGATGTGGAAGATCGCCCAGGCAGAGCCGGCGATGATGTGGCCGATGGCCAAGCCCAGGCCGGTACCGAAGCCGACCGAGCCGATCGCGCCGCCCATCAGCGCGATCAGCAGGAAGATCAGTTCGCCGGCGTACATGTTGCCGAACAGACGCATGCCATGCGAGACGGTCTTGGCGACGAACTCGATGATCTGCATCAGGAAGTTGAACGGCGCCAGCGCCCAGTGGTTGCCGAACGGCGCGGCGAACAGCTCATGGACCCAGCCGCCGAAGCCCTTGATCTTGACGTTGTAGATCAGGCAGGTGATCAGCACGCCGACCGACAGGCCCATCGTCACCGACAGGTCGGCCGTGGGCACCGAGCGCAGGTAGGCGTGGTGCGGGTCGCCGCCGGTGGCGCCGACGATCTTTTCCCAGATGAAGGGCAGCAGATCGACCGGCAGCAAGTCCATCGCGTTCATCAGGAAGATCCAGAGGAACACGGTCAGCGCCAGCGGAGCGACCAGCTTGCGGCTTTGTGCGTTGTGCACGATGCCCTTGGCCTGCGACTCGACCATCTCGACCAGGATCTCGACGGCGGCCTGGAAGCGCCCCGGCACGCCCGAGGTGGCCGAGCGGGCGGCGCGCCACAGGAAGAAACAGCCCACGACGCCCAGCAAGATCGCGAAGAACATCGAGTCCCAGGCCACGACCGAGAGGTCGAACGGGCCGTGCAGCTCTTTGTTGCGGGCGTGGGTCAGGTGGTGGACGATGTACTCGCCCGCGGTGGGTGCGTGCTCTACGGCTTCGTGACCTTCGGCTGCCATGTTGTTGTCGTCCGTGCTAACTGTTCAATTGGCGTTCAACTTGTCGTCTTGCGACCGCGCCACGCGAGCGCAACCCAATACACCTTGATGCACAACACCAGGGCCACCAGCAAGGCTGGCCAGCTCAGGTGCGGCACCAGTCTCGGCGCCCCGATCAACAGGGCCACCGACACTCCCAGCTTCACCATCTCCCAGAACATGAAGCTGACGGCGGATACGCCGGGCGCCATGCTCGAGAGCCGGCTGGTCATGCCGCGCGCCATCAAGGCACCCGGCAGGACCACCGTGCCGGCGCCATACAGCGCCGACCAGAAATACGACGGCTCACCCATCAGCAGCCCCGCAAGCGCGGCCACGATGCCCCCGACCACGGCCTGGGCCGCGACCACCCGCCATGGTGAGACAGCGGGGTTTCGCGCCGCCAGGGCCCGAGCCTCTTCTCGGGTCAAGGCCTTGAACGGCGGCTTTGCGCCCTCATCATCCCGATCACCCCATGGATCAGATCGGTCCGGTCGCGGCGTGCCCGGCTGGTAGGCAGGGGCGGCTGGCGGCGGAGTCTGGGGTGAGTTGGAGGCTGCGGTCGGCAAAGCCTCGGGATTATACGAGCAAACCCTTGGCCGTCCGATGACGCCCTACTTCGGGCCGAATATGGAACGCATAAGGGGCTGCAGCGCGGCCGCCGGTTACGCCACGGTTACGGCGCTTTTGTTGACCTCAGCAAGCAGCGGCGGGCCGCCTGTCCAGCGCCTTCACAGCACCGCAAAATTCACCGGTAGACCAGGCACGTCGACCCGCAGGCGCAGCACCGCGCCCGCCCAGGGCTGGGCGGCCAACTCGTCGGCCGGACGCTTCTCGCGCGAGGTCGTCACGTACAGAGTCTTCAGGTCGGCGTCGCCGAAGCAGGCCATCGTCGCGCAGCGCACCGGCAGCCTCACTTCACGCAGCACCCGGCCCTCGGGCGACAGGCGCAGCAGGCGCTGGCCTTCGAACATCGCACTCCAGTAGCAGCCTTCGCTGTCGACCGCGGCACCGTCGGGCCGGCCGCCATAGCTGTCGAGCGGCTGGTCGGCCGCCTTGAGCGGGAACTGCGCGAAGACGCGCCGGTTCGACAGCGAGCCGTCGCTCGGGTCCATGTCGAGCGCCTGGATCAGGTGGGCCTTGGTGTCGCTCCAGTACAGCGTGCGGCCGTTGGGGCTCCAGCCCAGGCCGTTGCTGACGGTGATGTCACCGGCCATGCGCTGCAACTCACCATCGCACCAGCGGTACAGCGCCGCCAGGGCTGGCTCGCGCGGCTCGTAGATCGTGCCGACCCAGAAGCGCCCCTGCGGGTCGGCCTTGCCGTCGTTGAAGCGCTCCTTGGCCGGGTCGTACGGCGGCTTGGCCAACAGGCGCCGCTCACCGGTGGCCGGGTCGAAGCGCCACAGGCCGTCGCGCATGGCCAGCAGCAAGCCGCCACCCAGCAGCGGCGCTGCGCTGCAGGGTTCGCAGGCGAAGTCCCAGGTGCGATGGGCGCCGCTGGCCGGCGCGTAGCGGTTCAGCCGCTTGCCAGGGATGTCGCACCAGTAGAGCGCCGCTTCGCCCGGAAGCCAGAACGGCGACTCGCCCAACAACGAGGGCGGCACCGGCAGCGGCTGCGCGTCGAACAGCGCCGGCGCGTCGGCCGCCGCGCTCATACCCGCGCCACGTCCAACGTCATCGACAGCTCGAACGATTCGCCCGGCGCGAGCTTGCGCAAGCCATGGGCCTGCGGGTCGGCCATGTGGATCGCGTTGCTGACATGGCTGACCGGCTCGACGCAGAAGTACGGCTTGTTCTGCGGCGTGAAGACGACCAGGTACGGCGTCGACGCGCGCAAGCTCATGCGCAGCTTCTCGTCGCGGATCTTCGCGTCGCCGCGCCAGCCTTCGAAGCAGTTGTCGAAGTCGAGGTGGGCGATGTCGCCGTCGATGCCGGCCTGCGGCACCTTGCGCGTCGGCAGGCCACTCGCGTCGGGTTCCCAACGGTCGGTCAGCTCGATGTGCAGCCGGCTGCGGGTGCGCTTCGGGAAGTACGGGTGCCAGCCCAGGCCCACCGGCTGCGGCCCGTCGTGGCGGTTGGTGATGCGCAGGCGCGTGGTCATCGACTCGGGCGTCAGCTCGAAAGCCTGGCGCAGGTCGAACGCGAACGGCCAGTGCGCATCGGGCTGGTGCGAGTAGGCCAGCTCGGCGCGCTGTGCGTCGCTGGAGACCACCGTCCACGGGCGCTGCCATGCGACGCCGTGCACCGAGTGCGGGTTGTCGTCGAAGTTCTGCTGCGTGGTGTAGTCGTGGCCCAGCCAGCGGAAGCGGCGAAAGCCCAGGCGATTCGAGTACGGCGCCAGCGGGTAGTTGCCGGCCAGGCGCGAGGTCGCGAGGTCGGCCGGTTCGGTGCTGCGCAGCACCGGCAGGTCACCGAGCCAGAGGCCGGCCATGCAACCGCCCAGGTCGGGCCGCAATGCCAGGCGCAGTTCGCCGGCGGTCAGTTCGAGGGAAGTCGAGGTGGTGATGGCTAGGCCCTCCTCAGGGCTGGCACGGCGAGCGTGCGATGGTCGGTTGCAGTGGGGGATGTCGGCATCGGGGCCGACGTCCAGCGCATCGTACGCCGGACGGGTGGCGCGCTTTACTCGCGCGCAAAGATGCGCTCGACGGCCGTGTCGATCACCATGCCGCAGGCGCTGTAGATCAACGAGCCGATCAACGCGGCGGCGAAGCCGGCGACCTCGAAGCCGTCGAGCAGTCGCGCCGCAGCCCAGAACATCAGCGCATTGATCACGAACAGGAACAGGCCCAGCGTCAGCAGCGTGACCGGCAAGGTCAGCAACACGAGCAGCGGCCGCACCAGCGTGTTCAGCAGGCCCAGCACCAGCGCCGCACCGAGCGCCGCCGTGAAGCTGGCCACGGTGACGCCGCTGTACAGGTTGGCCACGAGCAGCAGCGCGGCAGCGAGCAGAAACCAACGAACGAGGAGCTTCATCGAACGCGACTTTCTTGGAGGTGATGACTCAACACGCGGTCGACCGCGCAGCGGCATTGTGCGGTGCTCGTGCAGGTGCGCAAGTGGGGTCCGCCGACACGTGGTCGGCGATCTGCGTCGAATCGTGTCCGCCGCTCCTCGTGAAAATACGGGTGAGGGTATACAAATCTCCCCAGGTGATGCCCAGGAGCGACAAATGCGGGTCACTACGGGGCATCAAAGGGTGTTTTACGAGGGAAAACGGCTTCTCAGCCCCTCGTACACGCAGTACCATTCGGGTCGCTGCGGATCTTGTGAGAAACGGAAGCTCATGTGGCTTCCACCCGGGCCCGGCACATCAACTGTTCACTTGATGGAGAGAATCAACATGGCAACTGCGAAGAAGGCCGCTCCGGCCAAGAAGGCCGCTCCGGCGAAGAAGGCCGCCCCGGCCAAGAAGGCCGCCGCTCCGGCGAAGAAGGCGGCACCTGCCAAGAAGGCAGCGCCCGCGAAGAAGGCGGCACCTGCCAAGAAAGCCGCCCCCGCGAAGAAGGCCGCCCCGGCCAAGAAGCGCACCCCGAACGCCGCGTTCATGAAGGCGATGACCCCCAGCGCAGCGCTGGCCGCGGTCATCGGCGACAAGGCCGTGCCGCGCACCGAGGTGACGAAGAAGGTCTGGGAATACATCAAGAAGAACGGCCTGCAAGACAAGGCCAAGAAGACGATGATCAACGCCGACGCCAAGCTGAAGGAAATCTTCAAGAAGGCGCAGGTCTCGATGTTCGAGATGACCAAGCTGATCAACAGCCACCTGAGCTGATCAGGCAGGCGGCCCACCAGCCGCCTGACCCCACGATGAAGAGCCGGCACCCGCCGGCTTTTTTCATGCCTGTTCGTGGGTGCGGGCCGTCGGTGCGACACGGGCGCTGCCAGCGCGCCGCATCGCCGCGGCCAAGCAGCGTCAGCTGCCGTCGAAGGCGCGCCGCGCGTCGATGACCCGCCGCACCTCTTCGATCAGGCGGTTCAGGTCGATCGGCTTGGTCCAGTAGTCGTCGAAGCCGGCGGCGAGCGCCGCGGCGATCTGCTCGTTCAACGCGTCGGCCGACAGCGCCACACACAACAGGTCGGCGGTGGTCGGCTGGGCGCGCAGCCGGCGCAGCACCTCGAGCCCGTTCATGTCGGGCAGGTTCATGTCGATCAGCGTCAGGTCCGGCTGGACCTGCGTCGCCCGCTCGACACCGCTGCCGCCGTCGTGCGCGACGTGCAGCGTCCAACCCGGCTGGGTGCGGAAGACTTCTTCCATCAGCAGCACGTTGAGCGGCTCGTCTTCGATGTAGAGCACCACCCGGTGGCCCGGGCCATCGGTCGATTCGGTGTCGGCCCGCGATTCGTCGGCGGCAGCCCTGCTGCCGGCCAAGCCCGCCGCGGCCACCATGCGCAGGTTGAAGCAGCAGCCGCGGCCGGGCTCGCTGAGCGCGTCGATGTCACCGCCCATCGCGCGGGCCAGGCCACGCGCGATCACCAGGCCCAGGCCGGTGCCACTGATGCGGCGGCGCTCGGCCCCCAGGCGATGGAAGGGCTGAAACAGCTGGGCCAGCTGATCGGCGCGCAACCCCTCGCCCTGGTCCCGGATGGCCAGCAGCGGCGTCGCCGCGGCATCGTTGGTCTGCTGCAGTGTCACGGTGACACGGCCCCCTGCTCGGTTGAATTTGATCGCATTGGACAGCAGGTTGACCAGCACCTGCTCCATGGCCGCGGCATCGCCTTGCACCCGTGCGCCTGGCGGCACCATCAGCTGGAAGGACACCGACCGGGCGGTGGCCAGCGGCTGCACCGCCTCGATGCTCGCGCGCAGCAATTCGGTCAAGCTCAGCGCCTCGCTGCGCAGCGTCAGTGCGCCTTGCTCGATGCGAGACAGATCGAGCACGTCGTCGACCAGCGTCAGCAAGGCCTGGCCGGCCTGGCGCACACCATCGAGCCGGTGGCGCTGCGCCCCCTCCAGCGGCTGTTCACGGTCCAGCCCCATCAGCTGCGCGAAGCCGATGATCGCGTTCAGCGGCGTGCGCAGCTCGTGGCTGACCCGCGAAAGAAACTCGCTCTTCGCACGGCTGGCGCGTTCGGCGCCCTCATGGGCCAGGCGCAGCGCCTCGTGCTCGCGCAGCGCATGCTGCGCCCGATGGCGCTCGGTGACGTCCCAGGTGAAACCGTGGAAGACGATGCAGCCGTCGGCCTGGCGCTCGGGCGTCGCCCGCGTCTCGAGCCAGCGCTGCTCGCCGTCTGCGCGCTCGAAGCGGAACTCGATCCGCATCGGCTGCATCGTCTGCATCGAGGCCTTCACCGCGTCGACGAACCCGCCGCGGTCGGCCTCGACGATGCGGCGCAGCGACGGCGCCTGATCAGCGCCATCGCCGCCGATCAACAGGCGCAGGCCATCGTTGACATACAGATAGTGCGGCAGCGTGCCATCGGGCTGCAGCCGCAGCTGGAAGGCCGCGCCCGGCAGCTGCGCCAGCAGCGTGTGCATGCGCTGGTCGCGCTCGCGGGTCTCTCGGCTGGCCAGCACCTGCGCGGTCACGTCGCGCGCGCTGCCGCGCCAGCCGTCGAACACGCCGTGCGGGCCGAACACCGGCACGGCACTGCGCGAGATGTAGAGGGGGCCGCGGTGCGGGGTGTCCAGGCGCGTGACGACACGGGCGATCGCCTGCTGTTGCGCCAGCCGCCCCCGCAGCGTGACGCCAGAGAGCATCGGGTCGCCGGTCGGGTCGACGCAGGGCTCGTCGGCCAACGGCTGGCCGATCAGCAGCGCTGCCGGCACCCCCGTCAAACGCTCGAATTCGGCCGACAGCCAGCGGTGGCACAGCGTGGCATCGAGCTCCCACAGCCAGTCGCCCGAGGCGCGCGCCAGGTCGGCCAGGCGCCGGCGCTCGCGGTCCAGGTGCTCGCGCGCGTGCTGCGCCGCCAGCAGGGCCTCGGCGGCCACCGCCAGCTGGGCCAGTTGCTGGCGCTGCGCATCGTCCAGCCGATGCGGCTGCGGGCTGGCGACGCACAAGGAACCCACCACATGGCCTTGCAGGCGCAGCGGCATCGCCGCGCAGAAACGCCAGGGCTCGCTGCCGGGCAGCGCCGGCGCCTCGCCGAACCGCGGGTCGAGCCGCAGGTCGGGCACTTCGATGAAGGCGTTGGCGGCCACCGCGTGGGCGCAAATGGCCTCGGCGCGCGGCAAGGTGCGCACCATCGCCGTCTCGTCGCCGTCGACCCCGACCTGGCAGGCGTGCTCGGCGCCGACCAGCGACAGCCACCCCACCGGGCAGCCGCAGAGCCGCCGCGCGGCATCGGCCAGCGCGCGCAGGGCGCCCAGGGGCGCGGCCTCGTTCAAGCCGTCGCTGTGCGGGCTGAACCAGCCCAAATCGCGCAAGGCCGCCTGACGCAAACCTTCGTCAGCCGGCTCAGGCGCGGGTCGCCATGCCATCGTCCCACTCCGCCAAGTCTGGCGAGTGCCTGCCCAAATATCCCCCGGGCGGCCGCGCCAGCAAAAGGTTGATTGTGGCGCAGGCCCCCGCGCTTCAGTCGTCCAGCAGCGGTGCCAAAAAGCGTCCGGTGTGGCTGGCTGCACAGGCGGCGACAGTTTGAGGGGTGCCCTCGACCACCACGGTGCCCCCGCCGGCCCCCCCTTCGGGGCCCATGTCGATCAACCAGTCGGCGGTCTTGATGACGTCCAGGTTGTGCTCGATCACGACGATCGTGTTGCCGGCATCGCGCAGCTGGTGCAGCACCTTCAGCAGTTGCGCGGTGTCGTGGAAGTGCAGGCCGGTCGTCGGCTCGTCGAGGATGTACAGCGTGCGGCCGGTGTCGCGCTTGCTCAGTTCGAGCGCCAGCTTCACCCGCTGCGCCTCGCCGCCCGACAGCGTGGTCGCGCTCTGGCCCAGCGTGATGTAGCCCAGGCCGACGTCGAGCAGCGTGCGCAGCTTGCGCGCGATGGTCGGCACGGCGTTGAAGAACTCGTGCGCCTCCTCGACCGTCATGTCCAGCACCTGGGCGATGTTGCGGCCCTTGTAGAGGATCTCCAGCGTCTCGCGGTTGTAGCGCTTGCCGTGGCAGATGTCGCACGGCACGTAGACATCCGGCAGGAAGTGCATCTCGACCTTCAGCACCCCGTCACCCTGGCAGGCCTCGCAGCGGCCGCCGCTGACGTTGAAGCTGAAGCGCCCGGCGCCGTAGCCGCGCTCCCGCGCGGCCGGCACCTCGGCGAACATTTCGCGGATCGGCGTGAACAGCCCGGTGTAGGTGGCCGGGTTCGAGCGCGGCGTGCGGCCGATCGGGCTCTGGTCGACGTTGATCACCTTGTCGAAAGCATCGAGGCCTTCGATCGAATCGTGCGGTGCCGCCTCGGCGTGGCTGTTGTAGAGCTTGCGGGCCACCGCGGCATACAGCGTGTCGTTGACCAGCGTGCTCTTGCCCGAGCCCGACACCCCGGTGACGCAGGTGAACAAGCCCACCGGCACATCGACCGTGACGCCCTTCAGGTTGTTGCCGCGGGCATTGACGATCGTCAGCATGCCGGCGCCGTCGCCGCCGGGCGCCTGGGCCGTGCGCGGCGGCAGCTCGATGCGCAGCACCCGGCCCAGGTACTGGCCGGTCAGCGAATCGGGGTGCGCGGCCACCTCGTCGGGCGTGCCGGCAACGATCACCTGGCCGCCATGTACGCCGGCGCCCGGCCCCATGTCCACGCACCAGTCGGCGGCGCGGATCATGTCTTCGTCGTGCTCGACCACCAGCACGCTGTTGCCCAGGTCGCGCAGGTGTTTGAGCGTGCCGATCAGGCGCTCGTTGTCGCGCTGATGCAGGCCGATGCTGGGCTCGTCGAGCACGTACATCACCCCCGTCAGGCCCGAGCCGATCTGGCTGGCCAGGCGGATGCGCTGGGCCTCACCACCCGACAAGGTGTCGGCGCTGCGATCAAGGCTCAGGTAATTGAGGCCCACATCGTTCAGGAACTTCAGCCGGGCGCGGATCTCGCGCACCACCTTGTCGGCGATCTCGGCTTTCGCACCGGTGAGCACCAGCTGCTCGAACCAGGCCAGCGCATCGGCCAGCGTCAGGTGCTCGGCCTCGTAGATCGGCTTGCCGCGCTCGGCCTCGGTGCCGGGCAAGAAGACATGGCGCGCCTCGCGCTTCAAACGAGTGCCCTGGCAATGGGCGCAGGGCTTGGCGCTCTGGTAGCGCGCCAGGTCTTCGCGCACCGCGACCGAATCGGTCTCGCGGTAGCGCCGCTCGAAGTTCGGCAAGATGCCTTCGAACGGGTGCGAGCGCTTGACGACGCGCGTGCGGCCGCCCTTGCCTTCGGCCTCGTACAGGAACTCGATCTCGTCGTCGCCCGAGCCTTGCAGCAGCACCTGCTGGGCCTGCGCCGGTAAGACCTCGAAGGGCTGGTCGATGTCGAAGCCATAGTGCTTGGCCACGCTCTCCAGCAGCGAGAAGGTGTAGGCGTTGCGCCGGTCCCAGCCCTTGACCGCGCCCGCGGCCATCGACAGCGACGGGAAGGCGACCACGCGCTCGGGGTCGAACACCGTCTGCACCCCCAGGCCGTCGCAGTGCTGGCAGGCGCCGACCGGCGAGTTGAACGAGAACAGCCGCGGCTCCAGCTCGGGCAGCGAATAGCTGCAGACCGGGCAGCCGAAACGAGCCGAGAACAGGTGTTCGCGGCCCGAATCCATTTCGAGCGCCACCGCGCGGCCGTCGGCAATGCGCAGCGCGGCTTCGAAGCTCTCGGCCAGCCGCTGCTTGACGTCGGGCCGGCTTTTCAGCCGGTCGATCACCACGTCGATGTCATGTTTCTCGGTCTTCTTCAGCTTCGGCAGCTCGGTCGCCTCGACGACCTGGCCGTCGACACGAAAGCGCACGTAGCCCTGGGCCTGCCAGTCGGCGAACGATTCGACGAACTCACCCTTGCGGTCGCGCACCACCGGCGCCAGCACCATCAGCCGGGTGTCTTCGGGCAGCGCCAGCACCGCGTCGACCATCTGGCTGACGCTTTGCGCGGCCAGCGGCAGCTCGTGGTCAGGGCAGAACGGCGTGCCGGCGCGGGCGTAAAGCAGGCGCAGGTAGTCGTGGATCTCGGTCACCGTGCCGACGGTCGAGCGCGGGTTGTGGCTGGTGGCCTTCTGCTCGATGCTGATCGCCGGCGACAAGCCCTCGATCACGTCGACATCGGGCTTGTCCATCAGCTGCAGAAACTGCCGGGCGTAAGCCGACAGGCTCTCGACATAACGCCGCTGGCCCTCGGCATACAGCGTGTCGAAGGCCAGGCTCGACTTGCCCGAGCCGGACAGCCCGGTGATCACCACCAAGGCGTGCTTGGGGATGTCGAGGTCGATGTTCTTCAGGTTGTGGGTGCGGGCCCCGCGTACGCGGATGGCGGGCGCGTCGGGGCCGTTCAGCACCCGGATCGCGGGCGCATCGGCGGTATGGGCGCCGCCGGCGGGCGCGCCAGCGGCAGTTCGCGCACGCTTCGCAGCGGTGGCAGAAGGGGTCTTGC
Source organism: Ideonella sp. (assembly GCF_041914305.1). Lineage (NCBI taxonomy): Bacteria > Pseudomonadati > Pseudomonadota > Betaproteobacteria > Burkholderiales > Sphaerotilaceae > Ideonella > Ideonella sp. The sequence goes on along the minus strand of NZ_JAYSDQ010000007.1, from coordinate 165,807 downwards.
GGGTCGGCAGCGGGTCGGGCATGGGGGTTCGCGAGGGCAACCGGCCATGATACCGATGGGCGCCTCCGGCCGCACCCGGGGCGCCGGGGCCGGCCTCAGCAGGCTGAGCGCGGGCACGATCCGGGGCGAGGCTGAAGGTTCACAAATTTTTGCGTTCGTGCCTTTTGCTTGTCATCCATGACCGAGACCCCCGCGTTGACCCTGTACCTTATCCCCAGAACAAGGGGGAAACAGGTCCCAACGATGTCCACGATCATGCAGAAGTCAGCCCTCACCAACCGTCAACCTCATTTGCGCGACGCCAAGCACGTGCTGCCGCCGCCGGAAAAAGGCCAGAAGTTCGAGCCGTTCTGGACGGCCGCTTTCGGCAGCGACCGGCAAAGCCTGGCCCGCCAGCAGAAGTCGGACCAGAAGCGCTGAACGCGCGCCATCGGCCCCGCGCCGCCCGGGAGGGTGGCGCTCGGTCAGGCGTGGCGAACGGCGGCGGTCAGACCTGGCCGTCGTCTACGCGCATTGCGGGCACCCACGGCCGCACGGCCGCCCCGCAGCAACCCGGCCTTCACCGCCGGGTCACTCTCGGCAAACGCCAGCAGCTCGTCAGGTAACGCGCTGCCAGCGTCAGTGCGACGCCGGGTAGGTTTCCTTTGAATTGACCAGGTGGCAGCGCTTCAGGTGGCCGGATTCGACCGCCTCCTTGCAGACCGCGAAACTGTCGCGCGTGGTGCAGCGCCGCTCATCGGGCTTGCCGGGCAGCGGCGGGCAGCCGGCGGCCGTCAGGCGTTGCGGCCAATCGGCCATCAGGCGCCCGGTCGGCTCAGAAGCCGGCGCGCCGCCATCGGCCAGGGCATGAGCAGCCCAAAGGCCGAGCACCAGCAATCCGGCGGCCCGCGACCCCCGCTTGGCAAGAGAACGTAACGCCATCGTCGGCCTCACCCTTCGTTCAGTTGTTCCAAAACCCGCAGGATCTGGCGGCCATAGGCCTCCAGCTTCTTCGCCCCGACGCCGCTGATGCCGGCCAGCGCCGACAACGAGTCGGGCGCGTTGGCGGCCATCTGCGCCAGCGTCGCGTCGTTGAACACGATGTACGCCGGCAGGTTGTGCTCTTTGGCGACCTCGCTGCGCCAGGTCTTCAGCGCGGCGAAGCGGGCCTGGCCCTGGGCGTCCAGCGTGGCGGCGGCGCGCGGCACCTTGGGCGATGCGCCGGCCTTGCTGCGTGAGCTGCGCGAGCGCGGCGTCGGCTCACGGGCCTCGCGGAGTTCGATCTTGACCTCGCCGCGCAGCACCGCGCGGGCGCTGTCGGTGAGGGCCAGCGTGTTGTATTCGCCCTCGCTGGCCAGGTGGCCGAGTGCGATCAGCTGGCGGATCACGCCGCGCCACTGCGCCTCGCTCAGGTCAGCGCCGATGCCGAAGGTCGACAGCTGCTCGTGGCCACGCTCGCGGGTCTTGTCGGTCGACTTGCCGCGCAGCACGTCGATCAGGTGGCCGGCGCCATAGCCGATGCCCGAGTGCTGGCGGAAGCGGTAGATGCACGACAGCGCCTTGCGCGCCGCTTCGGTCGCGTCCCAGCGCTGCGGCGGGCTCAGGCAGTTGTCGCAGTTGCCGCAGCGGTACCCGGCCGGCTTGCCCTCGCCAAAGTAGGCCAACAGGCGCTGGCGCCGGCAGTCCAGGCTTTCGGCCAGCGCCAGCAACGCGTCGAGCTTGCCGACCTGCAGGCGCTTGAAGTCTTCGCCGGCGGTGCTCTCGTCGATCATGCGGCGCTGGTTCACCACGTCGGCCAGGCCGTAGGTCATCCAGGCGTCGGCCGGCTCACCGTCGCGGCCGGCGCGGCCGGTCTCCTGGTAATAGCCTTCGATGTTCTTCGGCAGGTCCAGGTGGGCCACGAAACGCACGTCGGGCTTGTCGATGCCCATGCCGAAGGCCACCGTGGCCACCATCACCAGCCCGTCTTCGCGCAGGAAACGGTCCTGGTGGCGGCGGCGCACGTCGGCGTCCAGGCCGGCGTGGTAGGGCAAGGCGGCCAGGCCTTCGCCGCTCAACCACTCAGCCGTCTCTTCCACCTTGCGCCGGCTCTGGCAATAGACGATGCCGGCGTCGCCCTCGTGCTCGTCGCGCAGGAAGCGCAGCAGCTGGGTGCGCGCGTTGTCCTTCTCGACGATGGTGTAGCGGATGTTCGGCCGGTCGAAGCTCGAGACAAAGGCGCGCGCCTCGGTCAGCTGCAGCCGGTCGAGGATGTCGGCGCGCGTGTGCTCGTCGGCCGTGGCCGTCAGCGCGATGCGCGGCACGGTCGGATAACGATCGGCCAGCTGGCCCAGCTGCAGATACTCTTCGCGGAAGTCGTGGCCCCACTGGCTGACGCAGTGCGCCTCGTCGATCGCGATCAGGCTCAGGCGCCCACGCTCGTGCAGCGAATCGAGCATCGCCAGGAAACGCGGGTTGGTGATGCGCTCGGGCGCCGCGTACAACATCACCAGCCGGCCCGACAACAGCTCGCGCTCCACGGCCTGCGCGCCGGCCGAATCGAGCGTCGAGTTCAGGAAGGCGGCATGCACGCCGGCCTCTTCGAGCGCCCCCACCTGGTCATGCATCAGCGCGATCAGCGGGCTGACCACCACCGTGACGCCCTTCCCGGCGCGGTGGCGGGCGATCGCCGGCACCTGGTAACACAGGCTCTTGCCGCCGCCGGTGGGCATCAGCACCAGCGCGTCGCCGCCGGCAATCACATGGTCGACGATGTCGGCCTGGTGGCCTCGGAACTGGGCATAACCGAAAACCTCGTGCAGCAGCGCGGCCGGGTCGACGGCGGGAGAAATCGAAAGCATCGGGCCGGATGGTAGCGGCTCGCCCTGACCGGGCCGGCCGCCCCTCACCCGGCCCTGCCTAGACAAGCCGCCGGATCGGCGCCGTTCGTCGCCACAGAAAGCAGTTCGTCGCATCCCCTGTGGCGAAAGCGCCAACTCGCGGGTTGGTCCCAGCAACCACACACTTGACACCACCAAACAATCACCGCCACTCGGTGTGCGGCGCCGGTGGCAGGCTTTTTGCATAGCGCTGCCGCCGTCGCTGCGCGACGTTAGGGGCGGTGCCAAGCCCACGAGGCTTCGCGGTGCCGCGGATTGAAGTGCTCTAGGAGGATGACTTGAAACACCACCGGAAAACCGTACTTTCCCGCGCCATCGCGCTGGCGCTCCAGGGCGCAGTCGCCGGGGGTGCCGCTCTCGCGCTGCCGGCCGCCGTGGCGGCCGATGCAGACCAGGCCCAGCCGACCCAGCGTGTCGAGATCACCGGGTCATCGATCCGCCGCATCGAGGCCGAGGGTGCGCTGCCCGTCACGGTGATTTCACGCGACGCCATCGAGAAGAGCGGTTCGACCTCGGTCACAGAACTGATCCAGGCCTTGCCGGCGATGACCGGCGGCAATTTCCAGCAGTCGTCGGGCTCGGTCAACGGCAACGGCTTTGGCACCACCACGGCCGCGATCCACGCGCTCGACCAGAAGTACACGCTGGTGCTGCTCAATGGCCGGCGTGTCGCACCCTTCGGCGGCTTCGGCGCCTCGGGCGGCGACGGCGCGGTGAACCTTGAGAGTCTTCCGCTCGATGCCGTTGAACGCGTCGAAGTGCTGACGGACGGTGCCTCGGCGCTCTATGGTTCGGACGCGATCGCCGGGGTGGTGAACTTCATCACCAAGAAGGACCTGACCGAGTTCGGCGTGTTCTTCAACGGCAGCGCGCCCCAGGAGAAGGGCGGCAACAAGTGGAGCGCCGGCATCAGCAAGGGCTTCGGAAGTCTGGACACCGATGGCTTCAACATCCTGGCTTCCTACAGCCACGACGTGCAGGAAGTGCTGTGGGCGAAGGACCGCGATGTCTCCAAGAAGGGCGGCCTCATCACCTTCAACCTCGACGGGAAACGGGTCGTCTTCGACCAGACGTCCAGCAATTCCTTGCCAGGCTCCATCTACCTCGACACCAGCTCATTCAGTCCGTACTTCGACCTGAACAACAACTGCGGGTCGGATCCCAACGTGTTCGCGGCCGGAAACAAGTGCCGGACGAACTACGCCGCGATGGTGCAGGACATCCCCGAATCCGAGCGCGACAGCTTCTACCTGAGCGGCCGTTTCAAGCTCGGCGGCGACCACACGCTGTTCGCCGAGGCGCTGTACTCGAAGTTCAGCATGACCTCGGCGTTCGCGCCGCCGGCCCAGCCGATGGGCCTGGGGACGAACGACCTGCCCGGCCGGCCGCTCGACATCCTCTGGAACAAGTACGTCGTCCCGTACCAGGACGCCACTGGCGACACCAGCACCGGCGGCCAGATGCGCTACCGCGCGATGGAGGCCGGCCCCCGCACTGACGAGTTCGTGACCGAAGCGCAGCACTACGTGCTGGGCCTCGAAGGCACCCTGATGGGCTGGGACTACGGCACCAGCGTGGTGTTCTCGTCGAACCGGGACCAGGACAAGCTCGCCGGCGGTTACATGGACTTCAACAAGTTCGTGGACCTGATCGCCACCGGCGCCTACGATCCTCTCGTCCCGATTGACGGCCAGAGCCTCGATTCCGCCTTGTTGAGCGGCACGTTCCTGAAGTCGACCAGCTCGCAGAACGTGTTCAACCTGCACGCCTCGAAGGACATGTTCGCGATGCCGGGCGGCAACTCGGTGCTCGGCGTGGGCTTTGACTACGCCAAGCAGACGCTCAAGCAAGAGACCAGCGACCTGGCGCAGTTCGGCAACGGCACCCCGGGCCAGGCCGGCAAGACCAACTACGCGGTCGGCGGCTTCTACGGCTATGTGCCGATGGAAGCGAGCCGGAACAACTACGGCCTGTTCGCCGAGTTGCTGATGCCGGTGGCAAAGAAGACCGAAATCACCGCCTCGGTTCGCTACGACCGCTACGACAAGGTGCACAACCAGATGCCCTTCACCCAGGAGGCCAACAACCTCCAGCCGCTGCCGGCCGAGGACGAAGGCAACACCTTCAGCCACGCCACCTACAAGCTGAGCTTCCGCAGCCAGCCGATGGATGGCGTGCTGGTGCGCGGCTCGCTGGGCACCGGCTTCAAGGCACCGTCGGTCAACCAGATCGCGGCACCACTCGCGTTCGCCACGAACACCTCGGGCTCCTACGTCTGCCCGTTCCCGACGGAAGCGGTCTGCATTGCGAACGGCACCGGCCCCCAGCAATGGGATCTGATCTCGGCGGGCAATCCGGCCAGTGGCAGCAAGGGCCTGAAGGCCGAGTCGTCTCGCCAGTGGACCCTCGGTGGACGCTGGGAGCCGGCGGACACAGGTATCTCGCTGGGCATGGACTATTGGTCGGTGAAGCTGAAGGACCAGATCCTGAACGGCATGCCCGAGGGCTACGCCTTCGCCAATGCGGGCTCGCTGGGAGATCTCTTCGTTCATCCCTACCAAGATCCCGCCGGATATCAAACTGTGGCCCTGATCCAGAAGCCGTTCAACGCCGGCAAGGCCAACTTCCAAGGTCTCGACTGGGAGTTCGATTACCGCACCACCACGTCGATCGGCAAGGTGTCGGCCAGCCTCGGCGGCACGCACATGCTCAAGGCCGACTACGAGCTGCCGGGCGGCAAGCAGTCGGACCTGGGCAAGTTCGGCGGCGACAACAACGTCGTCTTCCGCAACATCGTGCGCTTGACGCTGGGCCTGCAGTACGGCGACTTCACGCACACGCTGATCGCGAAGAACAAGTCCGGCTACAAGGACCAGGCGTTCACCGCGGAATCGGGCAACGTGTATGACGAAGCCACCGGCGACGGCGTGGCCTACAACGGCAAGGTCAGGTCCTACACGCTGGTCGACTGGCAGACGCGCTGGCAATACAGCCCGGCCCTGCGCTTCACGGTCGGGATCACCAACCTGTTCGACGAAGCGCCCCCGCGCTCGCTCAAGCTCGTGGGCGGCAACCAGGTCGGCTACGACGGCCGCTACGCCGACCCGACCGGGCGTGCGTTCACGTTCGGAGCGTCGTACAAGTTCTGAGGCCGCGGCCGCGAGGCTGACATCCGAGGGCGCCTGCCGAGCGATCGGCCGGCGCCTTTTTCGTTCTTGCCACAATCCAGTGTCCTGTCTCAGAGCGACGTGCCATTGAGATTCGTCCAGACGGTGATGATCGTGCGGCCGGGCGACGAGGCAGATACCGCGTGGTATCTGCCTTGGCGCACGGGCGCGCTGGCGCGCCGTCTGGCCGAACCCTTCGGGCGGGCCGAAATGGGGCGCTCTGAGACAGGACACAGACCATGGTCACCTTCACCGATGCCAAGACCCGCACCGATCTGCTGAACCGCCTGAAGCGCGCCGAGGGGCAGCTGCGCGGCGTGCAGCGCATGATCGAAGAAGACCAGCCCTGCCTCGACATCGCCGGCCAGCTGGCCGCCGTGCGCAAGGCACTGGACAGCACCTACGTGCGCCTGACCGTGTGCTACATGCAGCAAGAGCTCGGCGCCCGCCTGGCCAGCAGCGACCGCGGGCTGCGGCTGGTCGAGGTGATGGACGAGGTGCAGGCCTTGATGGCCAAGCTGCGCTGACGCGGCTTCTTCAGGCCGTGACGCGGCTGGCCGCCTCGAGCCGCGCGCGATGGGCGGCGGCCCAGGCCTCGAAAGCCTCGACCGGCATCGGCCGGCCGATGTGCCAGCCCTGCGCCTCGTCGCAGCCGAGCATCGCCAGCTGCTGCCAGATCGCCTCGTTCTCGACGCCCTCGGCCACCACGCTCAGGTCCAGGTTGTGCGCCACCTCGATGATCGAGCGCACGATCATCGCGTCCTTCGGCACCTTCTCCATCGCCTTGACGAACGACATGTCGATCTTCAGCTCGTCGACCGGCAGGTTGCGCAGCGTCGCGTACGAGCTGTAGCCGGTGCCGAAGTCGTCGATCGAGAGCTTGCAGCCCAGCGCCTTCAGCGCTTGCAAGGTCTGCAGCGCGCGCGCCGGGTCGTTCATGATCGCGCTCTCGGTGATCTCCAGGCACAGCGCCTGCGGCGGCACGCCGTGGCGCTGCAGGCGCGCGCTCAGCCGCTCGACCAGGTCGGCCTTCATCAGGTCGTGCACCGACAGGTTGACCGACAGCCGCGGCAGCAGCCCCGGCGCCTGCCAGCGCGCCAGCAGCCGCGCCGCCTCGTCGACCACCCACAGGCTCAGCTCGTGGATGAAGCCGGTCTCTTCGGCAAACGGGATGAACTCCAGCGGCGGCACCAGCCCACGCTCGGGGTGTTGCCAGCGCACCAGCGCTTCGGCGCCGACCAGCGTGCCATCCAGCAAATGCAGCTTGGGCTGGATGAACAGGCGCAGCTCGTTGTGCTGCAGCGCGCGGCGCATCTCGCCCAGCAGCGTCAGCGTGGTCGCGCTGCCGTGGTCGAACGCCGCGTCGTAGGTCAGGCGGCCGGCGCGGCGGTGCTTGGCTTCGTACATCGCGACCTCGGCCCGGCTCAGCAGCGACTCGGCGTTGCGCGCATGCTCGGGCGCGCAGGCGATGCCGATGCCGGCGGCCACGTCGACCACGCTGTCGTCCAGCCGCACCGGTTGCTCCAGCGCCGCCAGCACCGCCTCGGCGGCGGCCTCGGCCTCGGGCCGGCCGGCGCCCGGCAGCATCCAGGCGAACTCGTCGCCCGACAAGCGCGCGACGACGCAACCATCACCGCCGGTGAGGGCGGCCAGCGCGGCCAGGCGTTCGCCCACCCGCACCAGCAGCCGGTTGCCCATCTGGTAGCCCAGCTTGTCGTTGACCTGCTTGATGCGGTCCAGGTCCAGCATCAGCACCGCCACCGGGCCGGCCTCGAGCGCCTGGCTCAGGCGGCGGCTGAACTGGCCGCGGTTGGGCAGGCCGGTCAGGTCGTCCAGGTACAGGCGCCGCCGCGTGACCTCGCGCATGCCGTCGAACGCGGTGGCCAGCTCGCCCAGCTCGTCGTGGCGCTCGGGGTGCGGCACCGGGGTGTCGAAATCGCCCTGGCCCAGGCGCCGGCTGGCGTCGACCAGCGCACGCAGCGGCTGCGTCACGCGGCGCGCCGTCCACACGCTGCCGATCGCGAAGATCGCCGCGGCCGCCAGCGTGATGCCCAGCAGCAGCGCCTGCAGCTGGCGGTACGGTGCCACCGCCTCGTCGACCGAGCGGGCCAGCACGGCGCGCAGCTCACCGGCCGGCGTGCGCGCCAGCAGGCTGCTGCGGCCTTCGAGGGTTTCCCCGCCAGCGTCGAATTCGGCCAGGCCCTGCGCCGGCAGTTGCGTCAGGTGGGCGCTCACCGCGGCCGCCAAGGTGCTTTGCACCACCCGCGCCGCGGCGCCGGCCGGTTGCGCCAGCAGCGCCAGGTGCAGGCCGGACAACGCGCGCAGGTCCTGCCCCAGCGTGTGGTCGACGGCAAAGCCCATCACGACCCAGCCGATCTCCAGCGGCGCCTTCATCGGCACGACGACGAACTGGTACGGCCGGTCGCCCACCAGCACCAGCTGCCCGGCGGCCGGTGGCCGGCCGCTGGCGGCCGACGCGGCCAGGCGTTGGCGCAGCGGCTGCACCGCCTCGCCGCCGCGGCTGCCCGCCGCGCGCAGCGTGAAGTCACGTTCCAGCAGCACCGTGACCCCGGCACCGATGCGGGCGCCGTGGTTGTCGAGCGCCGAGCGGATGGTCTCGTCGTCGCCCGACAGCACCGCCTCGCGAAAGCCGTAGTCGGCGGCCAGCAGCGTGGCGGCCTGGGTCAGCGCCTGCGCGTTCTGGTCGAGCAGGCGGCCCAGCAGCCGCTCGCCGACCTGCAGCTGGTCGGCCAGCTGGGCCCGCGCGTTGGCGTCGATGCTGTGGCGGATCGTGAAGAAGCCGGCCAGCTGCACCACCAGCAGCAGGCCCAGAAAGATCGTGACGATACGGCCGGCCAGGCTGGCCAACCACGGGCGCGGGCGCATCGCGGTCATCGGGGGCCTCAGCGCCCGGCCACCGGCAGGCTGGCCACCAGGTCCAGCCCGGCCGCGCCCACCGTCACCGGCTGCTCGATGCCGGTCGAGCCGGCGGGCAGGTCGGGGTGCCAGCTGCGCAGCACATAGCTGCCGGGCGGCACGTCGGCCAGCGTCGCGCGGCCACCGGCCGGCGTCTTGGCGTACCAGGGCGTGTCGCTGACGACGACCCAGCCGACCATCGTGTCGTGGATGTTGCAGCCCAGTACCACCAGGCCGGCGCGGTCGAACTCGACCGGGTTCTCCGGCTTGCCGACGTAGAGCTTCAGCTCGAACTTCTTGGCCGGCGAGAACGAATAGACATGGTGGCGCACGGTGTCCTGGTTCGGGAACTGCACCTTGGTGCCGACCGGCACCACCGTCACCACCGGCACGAAGCGGCGGCCTTGCTGCGCGATCTCGACCTGGGCCAGCGGCTTGACCGCCGCCTTGGCGCCCTGCGGCTCCAGCAGCAGCACGACATCGGCCAGCGGCTGGCCCGCCTTGCCCTGCGCCAGCACCTGCAGCGTGGCCGCATCGGCGGCGGTGGCCAGCCCGGCCGAGGCGACAAGGGCCGCCGTCAACCGCCGGGGCGCACAACGCAAGCGTGAAAAGGTCATGGGGTCAGGGGCAGCAGGTGGGCAGGCTCGGGGCAGCGGCATCCGCCCGGCGGCCACGCCGGGGCGGCGGCCAGAAGGCCGTGTCGACCCGGTTTTCGGCAGCCCACCGGCCGGCTTGAGCCCGGCGGCGCCTGCGGCGGTGCAATGGCACACTGTGGCGATGCCCGATGCCGCACCGTCCCCGTCCCCCTGGCTGGTGGCCTGCCTGTGCGCGGCCTGGTGCCGCACCTGCGACGACTACCGCGCCGTGATGGCCGAGGCGGCGCGCACCCACCCGGGCCTGCAGTTCGCCTGGGTCGACATCGAAGACCATGCCGACGCGCTGGACGACGCCGAGGGCGCGGCCGAGGACATCGAGAACTTCCCGACACTGCTGCTGGCGCACGCCGGCACGCCGCACTTCTTCGGCACCTTGCTGCCGCATGCCGGCGTGCTGAACCGCCTGCTGGCCCAGGCCCTGGCCGGCGAGCTGCCGCCGCTGGCCGACGCCACCGCCCGCCGCATGGCCGAGGCGGTCGGCCGCCTGGTGCGCGACGAGCCGCAGCAGGTGCAGGTGCACGCGGGCTGAGCCCTGCCAGGGCCGCACCGTGCTGGTGCTGGTGCTGGTGCTGGTGCTGGTGCTGGACGATGCCGGCCCATTGACCCAGGTCAAGCTCGCCCCGGGTCGCTGTTCGGTCGGCACCCGCTACGGCGACCACGAGCGCACGCAGGCGGTCGAGGTGCGCGCCGGCGCGCCTTCAGAGCTGAACCTGCACGACCAGCCACCCGCCCAGCGAGCGTTGCCTCGCCCCGGCTTGAGACGCCTCTCTAAATTCCGCCGGGACTCGCCCCTATGGACGGGGGTGGGGCCAACGCATCCAATCGTCGCCGACCGGTGCTGCAACCCGCGCGCCGGCGCTGGGGGGATGCGAGCACATGGAGTTTGACTATCTGGTGATCGGTGCAGGCTCGGCGGGCAGCGTGCTGGCCGGGCGCCTGAGCGAAGACGCGAACTGCCGCGTCGGCCTGCTGGAGGCCGGCGCGCCGGACAAGAGCGTGCTGATCCACTGCCCGGCCGGGCTGGCGGTGCTGGCCAAGAACGGCCAGGCCAACTGGGCCTTCGAGACCGTGCCGCAACGCGGCCTGAACGGCCGCCGCGGCTACCAGCCGCGCGGCAAGGTGCTGGGGGGGTCGAGCTCGGTCAATGCGATGGTCTACATCCGCGGCCAGCACGAGGACTACGACCACTGGGCCGCCGCCGGCAACCCGGGCTGGGGCTTCAGCGACGTGCTGCCGTATTTCCTGCGTTCCGAGCACAACGAGCGCGGCGCCGGCGAATGGCACGGCGCCGGTGGCCCGCTGAACGTGATGGACCTGCGCAGCCCGAACCGCCACACGCCGGCCTTCATCCAGGCCGGCCAGCAAGCAGGCTTCGCGCTCAACCCCGACTTCAACGGTGCGTCGCAAGAAGGCGTCGGCCCCTACCAGGTCACGCACAAGAACGGCGAGCGTTGCAGCGCCGCCAAGGCCTACCTGACACCGGCGCTCGGCCGGCCCAACCTCGAAGTGCTCACCGGCACGCGGGTGCTGCGCATCGTGCTCGAAGGCGGCCGGGCGGTCGGCGTCGAGGTGCTGCGCGGCGGCCAGCGCGTGACGCTGAAGGCCCGGCGCGAGGTGCTGCTCGCGGCCGGCGCGCTGCAGTCACCGCAGCTGCTGATGCTGTCGGGCATCGGCCCGGCGGCCGAGCTGCAGCGCCACGGCATCGCCGTGCGGCATGCGCTCGAAGGTGTCGGGCGCAACCTGCACGACCATGTCGACGTGGTGCAGGTGGTCGACGCACCGGCGCAGAAGGATTTCTTCGGCCTCTCGCTCAGCGGCCTGGCCGCCGTGTGGAAAGGCATCGGCCAGTGGCGCCACCAGCGCACCGGCCTGTTGACGACCAACTTCGCCGAGGCCGGCGCCTTCCTGCGCAGCCGGCCCGAAGAGGCCCTGCCCGACCTGCAGCTGCACTTCGTCGTCGGCAAGCTGGTCGACCATGGGCGCAAAACCGTCTTCGGCCACGGCTACTCGTGCCACGTCTGCCTGCTGCAGCCCAAGAGCCGCGGCCAGTTGACGCTGGCCAGCGCCGACCCGCTGGCGCCGCCGCAGATCGACCCCAACTTCCTCGGCGACGACGACGACACCGCGCGCCTGGTGCGCGGCTTCAAGCTGATGCGCCACATCCTGCAGCAGCCCGCGATGGCCGCGCTCGGCGGGCGCGAGCTGGCGGCGTCGGCCGATGCGCGCAGCGACAGCGAGATCGAGGCCTTCATCCGCAGCCGGGCCGACACCATCTACCACCCGGTAGGCACCTGCCGCATGGGCCATGACGCCGCCGCGGTGGTCGACAGCCGGCTGCGCGTGCATGGTGTGCCGGGGCTCCGCGTGGTCGATGCGTCGATCATGCCGCGCATCGTCAGCGGCAACACCAACGCACCGACGATCATGATCGCCGAGAAGGCGGTCGACATGATCCGCGAAGACGCCCGCACCGCCGCCTGAGCACCCGGGGCCGCGCCGCCATTGGCGGCGAAAGCCCCCTTTGCACGGGCCGCGCGCCGGCCGATACTTCCTGCATCGACGCCAAACGGGGCGGTACAAGTCCCCGACGATCGAAAGGGAGATGGCCATGCCGGCGAGAACAGGCTTCGCACGCGCTCACCCGAACGAGGGCCGCGGCCCATGAGCCGGCGCGCGCGCGCCGTGGCCGCCGGCCTGGCGGTGCTGGCGTTGTTGCTGCTCGGCGTCGTCTGGCAGTGGGCCCGGCCACCGGGGCCGGCGGCACCGCGGGTGGTCAGCGTCGGGCTGTACGAGAACGCGCCGAAGGTCTTCACCGGGCCCGACGGCCGGCCCGCGGGCCTGTTCGTCGAGCTGCTCGACGCGATGGCCCGGGCCGAGGGCTGGCAGCTGCGCTACGTGGCCTGCGAATGGGCCAGCTGCCTCGACATGCTGGGCCGCGGCGAACTCGACCTGATGCCCGACGTGGCCTACACCGAGGAGCGCAGCCGCCGCTTCGACTTTCATGCCGTGTCGGTGGCCAGCAGCTGGTCGCAGATCTACTCGAGCGACAGCGTGCGCGTGCAATCGCTGGCCGACCTGGCGGGCAAGCGGCTGGCCGTGCTGCGCGGCGGCGTGCAAGAGCCCTATGTCGCCCGCATGATGGCCGAGGCCGGGCTGCGCTACGAGCCGGTGCTGGTGAAGTCGCTGGCCGAGGCCTACGAGGCGGTGGCCGCCGGCCGGGCCGATGCGATGGTGACCAACAGCTTCTCGGCCGCGCGCCGGGCCACCGACTACCGGCTGCGCGAAACGCCGCTGCTGTTCCAGGCCTCGAACCTGTACTTCGCCAGCCCCAAGGGGCGCAATGCCGACTTGCTGGCGCGCATCGACACGCACCTGGGCACCTGGCGGCGCCAGTCCGACTCGATCTATTTCGACGCCCTGCGCCGCGCCCTGTCGGCCCCGCCGCAGACCCTGTTCCCGGCCTGGGCCCGCTGGCTGCTGTCGGGGCTGGGCGCGGCCCTGCTGCTGCTGCTGTCGAGCAGCCTGCTGCTGCGCTGGCGTGTCGCCCAACGCACCGCTGCGCTGGCCCGCACGACCGAGCACCTGGGCGAGAGCGAGCACCGCTTTGCCACGATGCTGCGCAACAGCCCGGTCGGCGTTGCGCTGGTGCGACTGTCGGACGGTTGTTTCGTCGACGTCAACGAGGCCTGGATTCGGCTGCTGGGCTATGCGCGCGACGAGCTGGTCGGCCGCGCCGGCGCCGAGCCCGCGCTGTGGGTCGACCCCGAGGCCCGCGACAGCCTGTGGCGCGCCGTGGCCGATGGCCTGCCCGTGCGCCTGCGCGAGATCACCTGGCGCACCCGGGCCGGCAGTACCGTCGACCTGGGGCTGTCGGCCGACCGCATCGAGCTGGGCGGCCAGCCGCACCTGCTGCTGTCGGCGATCGACATCACGCTGCAACGGCAGGCCCGGCGCGCCCTCGAAATGCAGCACGCCGAGCTGGAAGAGCTGGTGGCGCAGCGCACCGCCGAGCTGACGGCGGCCAACCGCGCGCTCGAAGGTGCGCGCGACGAAGCCGAGGCGGCGGCGCGCAGCAAGAGCGCCTTCCTGGCCAACATGAGCCACGAGATCCGCACGCCGATGAACGCGATCCTCGGCATCGTGCACCTGATGCGCCGCGCCGGCGTGACGCCGCGCCAGGCCGGCCAGCTCGACACCATCCTGGCCTCGGCCCGGCACCTGCTGGGCATCATCGACGACATCCTCGACTTGTCGAAGATCGATGCCGGCAAGCTGACGATGGAGCAGGCGCCGGTGCAGGTCGAGCAGTTGCCGGCGCGCGTGGCCGCGATGCTGGCCGACCGCGCCGCCGAGAAGGGGCTGCAGCTGGTCGTCGACGCCGCGCCGTTGCCGCCCGGCCTGCAAGGCGACGCGACGCGCCTGACCCAGGCGCTGCTGAACTACGCGGCCAACGCGATCAAGTTCACCGAGCAGGGCACGGTGACGCTGCGCGTGCGGCTGGACGGCGAAGACGACGGCCACGTGACGGTGCGGTTCGAGGTCGAAGACACCGGCATCGGCATCGCGCCCGAAGTGGCTGCGCGGTTGTTCGAGTCGTTCGAGCAGGCCGACAGCTCGACCACCCGCCAGTACGGCGGCACCGGCCTGGGCCTGGCCATCACCCGCCGCCTGGCCCGGCTGGCCGGCGGCGACACGGGCTTGCGCAGCACGCCCGGTGCCGGCAGCACCTTCTGGTTCACCGCCAGGCTGCGCAAGGCCCCCGTGGTGCCAGCGGCCGACACCGCGTCGCCCGCACCCGGCGACGCCGAACAGCGGCTGGCCACCGAGTTCGCCGGCACGCGCATCCTGCTGGCCGAAGACGAGCCGGTCAACCGCATGGTGACGCTGGAGATGCTGGCCGACACCGGGCTGGTGGTCGACACCGCCAACGACGGCGCGCAGGCCGTGCAGATGGCCACCACCACCGCGTATGCGCTGATCCTGATGGACATGCAGATGCCGCGGCTGGACGGCCTGGAGGCCACGCAGCGCATCCGCCGGCTGCCGGGCCACGAGACCACGCCGATCATCGCGATGACGGCCAACGCCTTCGCCGAGGACCGCCAGCGCTGCCTGGCGGCCGGCATGAGCGACTTCCTGAGCAAGCCCGTCCGGCCCGAGACCTTGTTCTTGCAGCTGTGGCGCGGCCTGGCCCGCCAGCCCCCGGCCACCGCGGTGGCCTGAGCGCCGGCTGCGACACTGCGCCCTTCCCCACCCCGCCGCTTCGACGGACTGTTGCATGACCAAGCCGCTGACTTTGCTCGTTTGCATGACCGTGTTCACCTGGGTCCTGCTGATCCTGGCCAGCCTGGCCAAGGCCCGCGCCTGGACGCCACGCGGCCTGCTGCTGGCCTTCGGCAACCGGGCCGACCTGCCCGAGCCGTCGCCAGCCGCGGCGCGCCTGGACCGCGCCGCGCGCAACACGCTGGAGAACCTGCTGCTGTTCGCGGTGCTGGTGTTGACGGCGCACGCCGCCAACGTCGACACGCCCCGGGTCGTGCTCGGCGCCCAGCTGTTCGCCTGGTCGCGCCTGGTCTACGTGCCGGTCTACTGGGCCGGCATCGCCTACCTGCGCACGGCCGTCTGGGCCGTCAGCGTGGCCGGCATGGGCCTGATCGCGGCGGCGCTGCTGGCGCGCTGAAGCCCCACGCGCCAAGACCCTGGGCCGGACGCGGCCTCGGGGCCGGGGCAGTACAGGTCGGTGTTAGGGTTCGGCCCCCGAAACCCGCCCACCCCTTGCCCATGACCTCGTCGACATCGAAGGCCTCTACGTTGGCGGCCGCCACGCTCGCGATCGCCGGCTTTGCCCCGGCATACGCCGCCGACGCAGCACACTGGACCTACGAGGGCCATGGCGGTGCGGCCCACTGGGCCGAGCTGGACCCGGCGTTCAAGACCTGCAAGCTCGGCACACACCAGTCGCCGATCGACATCGACAACCGCAAGGTCTCGAAGGCGCCCAGCGCTCCACCGCTCGCCATCCACTACATCAGCGGCCCCGGCACAGTGGTGAACAACGGCCACACGATTCAGGTGAACCTGGCGTCACCCGGCGCCATCACGCTGGGCGGCACCGAGTACAAGCTGCTGCAGTTCCATTTCCACACGCCCAGCGAAGAGAAGATCGACGGCCGCGACTACCCGCTCGTCGCACACCTGGTGCACAAGAGCGCCCAAGGGCAGCTCGCGGTAATCGCGGTGCTGTTCGAGCTCGGCAAGGAAAACGCCGCGCTGAAGCCGGTCTTCGACCTGCTGCCGCCCAACGAAGGTGCCAGCGTCCAACTCGAAGCCGGCATCGACCCGGCCAAGCTGCTGCCCGCCGATCGAAGCCACTACAGCTTTGCCGGCTCGCTGACGACGCCGCCGTGCAGCGAGGAAGTCCGCTGGCAGGTACTGAAGACGCCGGTCGAGTTCTCCAGCGCCCAGTTCGCCTCGTTCAAAAAGCTCTACGCAATGAACGCACGCCCGGTGCAACCAGTGAACGGCCGCAGGGTCGTCGTCGGCCACTGAAGCCGGCGGGCTGAGCGCAGCCCGGACCAGGGGGCGAACTATTCCTCGCCGAGGAAGCCCCCGCTCTGGTGCGCCCACAGCCGCGCGTACAGCCCCCCTTGCGCCAGCAGGCTGCGGTGGTCGCCCTGCTCGACGATGCGCCCACCGTCCATCACGACCAGGCGGTCCATCGCGGCGATCGTCGACAGCCGGTGCGCGATCGCGACCACCGTCTTGCCCTCCATCAGCCGGTACAGGCTTTGCTGGATCGCCGCCTCGACCTCGCTGTCGAGTGCGCTGGTGGCTTCGTCCAGCAGCAGGATCGGCGCGTCCTTCAGCATCACCCGTGCGATCGCGATGCGCTGGCGCTGGCCCCCCGACAGCTTGACGCCGCGCTCGCCGACATGCGCGTCGTAGCCGGTGCGTTTCTTCGGGTCGACCAGCGTCTCGATGAAGGCATGGGCCTCGGCGCGCCGTGCCGCGTCGAGCATCTGCTCTTCGGTGGCGCCGGGCCGGCCGTAGACCAGGTTGTCGCGCACCGAGCGGTGCAGCAGCGAGGTGTCTTGGGTGACCATGCCGACATGGGCCCGCAGGCTGTTCTGCGTCACGCCGGCGATGTCTTGCCCGTCGATCAGGATGCGGCCGGATTCGAGGTCGTAAAAGCGCAGCAGCAGGTTGACCAGCGTCGACTTGCCGGCGCCCGAGCGGCCGACCAGGCCGATCTTCTCGCCCGGCTTGATGGTCAGCGTGAAGTCGTCGATCACGGCGCGGCCGGCCTGGCCGTAGCCAAAGCGCACCTGCTCGAAGCGCACCTCGCCGCGCGGCACCTGCAGCTCGGTGGCGCCGGGCTTGTCGACGACCGCGGCGTGCTTCGTCAGCGTGTTGATGCCGTCGGCCACGGTGCCGACCTGCTCGAACAGCGTCGCCATCTCCCACATGATCCAGTGCGAGATGCCGTTCAGCCGCAGCGCCATCGCGGTGGCTGCGGCAACCGCCCCGATGCCAGCGCCGCCCTGCGTCCACAGCCACAGCGTGGCGCCGGCGGTGGCCAGCACCAGGCCCATGCTGAGCAGGTGGATCACGATCTCCAGCCCGGTCACCAGCCGCATCTGGCGGTAGGCGATGCCCATGAAGTCCTGCATCGCGCTGCGCACATAACCCGACTCGCGCCCGGCATGCGAGAACAGCTTGACGGTGGCGATGTTGGTGTAGGCGTCGGAGATGCGGCCGACCATCAGCGCCCGCGCATCGGCCTGCTCGCGCGCCACCTTGCCCAGCCGCGGCACGAAGTAGAACAAGGCCGCGACATAGAGCGCCAGCCAGCCGAAGAACGGCAGCAACAGCTTGGCGTTGACGCCGCCGACCACCGCCATCATCGTGACGAAGTAGATGATGATGAAGACCAGGATGTCGGTCACCGTCATCACCACGTCGCGCACCGCCAGCGCCGTCTGCATCACCTTGGTCGCCACGCGGCCGGCGAACTCGTCCTGGTAGAACGACATGCTCTGGCCGAGCATCTGGCGATGGAAGTTCCAGCGCAGGCGCATCGGAAAGTTGCCGTTCAGCGTCTGGTACTTGGCCAGCGCCTGCCAGGCCACCAGCAGCGGGCTGGCCAGCAGCACCGCGGCCAGCATCAACAGCCGCTCGCGCTCTTGCGGCCACCACTTCGCCGGCTCGATCGTCGACAGGCCATCGACGATCGAGCCGAGGAACGCGAACAAGATGGCCTCGAACGCGCCGATCAGCGCGGTCAGCAGCGTCATCACAACCACGTAGCGGCGCACCCCGGTGGTGTTGGCCCACAGAAAGGCCCACAGGTTCGTCGGCGCGGGCGGTGGCACGGCCTCGGGGTAAGGGTCGACGAGGCGCTCGAAATAGGCGAACACGGTGGCGGCGGTGGCAAGCAGCGGGGCCGGCCAGGGTAGCCGATATGCGGCCGCCGCATATGCGATGGGCCGATATGGATCGCCGTTTTCCTTCCTTCTCTTTTGGGGGGGTGGCGCCCACCATCGGCACATGAGCCACGCCACCCTCACCTCTGTGCAGGTGCCCGCCACCCCGGCGCTGGCACTGCCTTGCACCGGCCAAGCCCTGCGCACCGCGCTGCAAAAGCGCGACCTGCGCACGCTGGACGAACTGACCCGCCACCTGCGCGTGGCCGGCTACCGCTTCGAGCCACTGCAGCTGGCGCTCGAGCTGCTGCAAAGCGGCTGCGCCTCGGTCGCCGATGCCTTCGGCCACCGTGTGCCGGTGCATGTGCGGGTGCCGCCGCGTGAAGCCCCGCCCATGCCGCGCGACGAGTCGCAGGCGTTCACGCTGGCGCTTTGAATTTCCCTCGGTGGCCCGCGCTGGCCACCACGTTGTCCCGCAACCCAGAAAGCGAACACACCATGAGCATCCTCGCCGTCAACGCCCGTAACCAGTTCCGCGGCAAGGTCAAGGAAATCATCGAAGGCCCGGTCGTCTCCGAGGTCGACGTCGAGACCCCGGCCGGCCTGATCGTGACCTCGGTCATCACCACCCGCTCGGTGCACGAGCTGGGCCTGCGTGTCGGCCGCGATGTCGTCGCCCTGGTCAAGTCGACCGAGGTGTCGATCGCCACCCTCTGAACCAAGGAGCCCCATGCTGAGTCTCGTGAAAACGCCCGCCTCGGACCCACCGCAGGTCCGCCTGCTGATCGTGCCCGGCCTGCATGGCAGTGGGGCCGACCATTGGCAGACCTGGCTGCAGGCCCAGCAGCCCGGCGCGGTGCGCATCGGTGTCGAAGACTGGGGCCATGCCGACCTGGACCGCTGGGCCGGCGCGATCGACGACACGCTGCAGCGCCACCCGGCCGATGCCTGGATCGCCGTTGCCCACAGCTTCGGCTGCTTGGCCCTGGCCCACCACGCACGGCGCGGCGGCCGCGGCGTCAGCGGTGCGCTGCTGGTGGCCCCGGCCGCGCCCGAACGCTTCGGCGTCGACGAAGGCGCGCTGAGCCACGCGCTGCCTTTTGCGTCGACGCTGGTGGTCAGCGCCAACGACCCGTGGATGTCGCACGCCGACGCGTTGTACTTCGGCCGCCGCTGGGGCAGCGAGGTGGTCGAGCTCGGCGAGGCCGGCCACGTGAACCCGGCCACCGGCTACGGCCCCTGGCCCGCCGCGCTGGGCTGGGCGCGCCAGCATGTGCAGCGCGTAGCCGCCACGCTGCGCCCGCGTGCGCGAGCCGCCGCGCCGGCGCTGGGCTTCGCGGTCTGAGCGGCGCCGCGCCGAACGCATAAGCAGCGGCGTTTTGATTCGTTCCTCGTGGGGTGTGGCTTTCCTAGCATCGGTGCTGGCTGCCCCTCGGCGGCCCACCACCACAAGGAAGATGCCCACCATGCTGTACCGCCTGCTGACGACCGCTGCCGCCAGCCTCGCCCTGCTGACCTCGCTGGCCGCCCAGGCCAAGGACGTGACCTTGCTCAACGTCTCGTACGACCCGACGCGTGAGCTGTACCAGGACTTCAACAAGGCCTTCGCCACCTACTGGAAGGGCAAGACCGGCGACACCGTCACCGTCAAGCAGTCGCACGGCGGCTCGGGCAAGCAGGCGCGCTCGGTGATCGACGGGCTCGAAGCCGATGTGGTGACGCTGGCGCTGGCCTACGACATCGACGAGCTGAACGACAAGGGCAAGCTGATCCCGGCCGACTGGCAGAAGCGCCTCGCGCACAACGCCAGCCCCTACACCTCGACCATCGTGTTCCTGGTGCGCAAGGGCAACCCCAAGGGCATCAAGGACTGGAACGACCTGGTCAAGCCGGGCGTCGAGGTCATCACGCCGAACCCGAAGACCAGCGGCGGCGCACGCTGGAACTACCTCGCCGCCTGGGGTTATGCGCTGAAGCAACCGGGTGGCAGCGAGGCCAAGGCGAAGGAGTTCGTCAGCGCGCTGTACAAGAACGTGCCGGTGCTCGACAGTGGCGCGCGGGGCTCGACCACCACCTTCGTCGAGCGTGGCATCGGCGACGTCTTCATCAGCTGGGAGAACGAAGCCTTCCTGGCCGTGAAAGAGCTGGGGCCGGACAAGTTCCAGATCGTCGTGCCCTCGGTCAGCATCCTGGCCGAGCCGCCGGTGGCCTGGGTCGACAAGGTGGTCGACAAGCGCGGCACGCGCGAAGTGGCCAAGGCCTACCTCGAGTACCTGTATTCGCCCGAGGGCCAGAAGATCGCCGGCGAGAACTACTACCGCCCGATCGACCCGAAGGTCGCCGCGCAGTTCGACAAGCTGTTCCCGAAGATCAGCCTGTTCACGATCGACGAGGTCTTCGGCGGCTGGGCCAAGGCCCAGAAGGCCCACTTCAACGACGGTGGGCTGTTCGACGCGATTTACGCGAAGAAGTAGCGCGCGCCGAACCGCATTCCGCGCTACTTCTTCTTCAGAAAATTGACCAGGCCAAACACGTTGTAGGTGAAATTGGTGTCAAACAAGGTCGGCGTGAACACCGCGCCGTTCAACAGCACGAAGTTCTGCTTGAAGTAGACCTTCTCGCCGACGGCTGCCGAGTAGAAGTTGAAGCGCGGCTGGCCGTACCAAGTTTCGTCGTTCGAGATCACCGTGGTGTAGCCCTTGAAGATACCCTGGGTCGAGCCAGCCTTGGCGACCAGCACGATGGCCTTCGGCGCGCCGAGCACGCCCTGGGCCGAGTGTTCTCCGCTGTCGTAGTCGGTGTTCTGGAAGAGGATGCCGCCCTCCGGCCGATCGAACACGTACCGGATGTAGTCGCCGTCGATCACGACCTTCTTCAAGCTAGCGTAGGTAGTTGAGTGCGAGCCCGCGCCCGAATCCCAGGTGGTGCCATCGCTGAGCAGGTAGTAGTCGGCCTTCGGGAAAATCATGAACGGCTGGCCAACCTGGTGATCCTGCTCGTAGTGGCCGATCGTGGCCGTGAACATCTTGTCGATCGTGGCGGCGTGGGCGCCGGCCGACGCGATCGCGAAGGCCAACAAGGCAAACAGACGGTTGAAGAACTTCACGGTGTCGATACTCCAATAGGTCGCTAATGAGGCGGGGGCGCATGGTGCGCGAGCCGGATTGTTGCGACACGCCAAGCGGTCGCCATCAACAAATGTTGAGATCCCCAGGGATCGCCCGACCCCGACGCCGGGCGCATATGCAGCCTCTATTTGCTTCGTTCCTTGCAGAAGCGGTCGTGTCCACATTCACTCAACGTTCCTCTCCCGCACCCTCCTCAAACGCCACAGCGTGCTGCCCGGCTTCGGCCTTGCGCTCGGCTTTGCCCCGATGTACCTGTGTCTGGTCGTTCTGATCCTGCTGTCGGCGGTGTTCCTGAAGACCTTCACGCTGACCTGGGCCGCGCTCGGTGACTCGGTCACCTCCGACCGCGTCGTCGCCTCGCACCATCTGACCTTCGGCGCCTCGTTCGCAGTGGCGCTGGTCAACGCGGCGTTCGGGCTGCTGGTGGCCTGGAGGCTGGTGCGCTACACCTTCCCGTTCAAGCGCGTGATCGACGCGCTGGTCGACCTGCCGTTCGCGCTGCCCACGGCCGTGGCCGGCATCGCGCTGACCTCGCTGTACGCGGCCAACGGCTGGATCGGCCAATACCTGCCGTTCAAGGTGGCCTTCAAGCCGCTGGGCGTGTTCGTCGCGCTGACCTTCATCGGCCTGCCCTTCGTCGTGCGCACGGTGCAGCCGGTGCTCGAAGACCAGCGGCGGCGCACGCTGGAACTACCTCGCCGCCTGGGGCTATGCGTTGAAACAACCAGGTGGCAGCGAGGCCAAGGCGAAGGAGTTCGTCAGCGCGCTGTACAAGAACGTGCCGGTGCTCGACAGTGGCGCGCGGGGCTCGACCACCACCTTCGTCGAGCGTGGCATCGGCGACGTCTTCATCAGCTGGGAGAACGAAGCCTTCCTGGCCGTGAAAGAGCTGGGGCCGGACAAGTTCCAGATCGTCGTGCCCTCGGTCAGCATCCTGGCCGAGCCGCCGGTGGCCTGGGTCGACAAGGTGGTCGACAAGCGCGGCACGCGCGAAGTGGCCAAGGCCTACCTCGAGTACCTGTATTCGCCCGAGGGCCAGAAGATCGCCGGCGAGAACTACTACCGCCCGATCGACCCGAAGGTCGCCGCGCAGTTCGACAAGCTGTTCCCGAAGATCAGCCTGTTCACGATCGACGAGGTCTTCGGCGGCTGGGCCAAGGCCCAGAAGGCCCACTTCAACGACGGTGGGCTGTTCGACGCGATCTACGCGAAAAAGTAAACCGGCGGCCCCAGCAAAAACGCGCCCGAAGGCGCGTTTTGTTCTTGTGGCGAGGCGCCGTGCAGGTCAGTTGCTGCCGGTGGCCGGCGTCGACTTGAAGATCGCGACGATCTGTTCGTAGCTGCGCTTGCCGACCGTCTCGCTCAGGCTGTTCATGCCCTGGATGATGTTGGCCGAGGAGTCGTCAGCGCTCGCATCCTTGCCGCGGTACTTGATCTTCACACCGAGCTTGTCCTTGCCGGCAAAAAGGCCCAGCGTGACGCGCACCGCCGGCGGTCGCTGGCGGAACTCGACGATCGTGACCTCGGCCACGTCGCTGTCGGACACCGCGTAGCCGTTGGCCTGCGCGGCCTTGGCATAACCCTCTTCGATCAGCGGCGGCACCTTGTCGTTGGCGGTGCATTCTTCCTTGCATTGCCATTTGATCGACAGCTTGGGCAGCGTGCCCTTGGTCGCCGCGGCCGGCGCCGGGGTGGTGGCAGCAGAGGCCGCGGTGTCGGCAGCCGACGCGGCCGCGGGCGCTTCGGGCGCCGTCTGCGCCTGGGCCAAGCCGGCCAGGGTCCAACACAGCGCCGCGCAGACCATCGAGTTCTTCATTGGCATCACATCCCTTCCAGGGGTCGTTGTGGAAAAGCGAGCCTTTTAGCACTGCGCCTGCGCCTCTAACATCCCGAATGCACGGTGATGTGCGTCCATTCGTTGCCAGCAGTGGCCCGCGGCCCGCGGGGGTGGCGCGCCGCAGCCGCATAAGCAAGCGCGTTTTGCTTCGTTCCACGAAGCCGCAGCGCTGCCTAGCATCGCTGCACGCTGATCGACATGCGCTCTCGTCCTGAAGAGCCCGGCGCCACCACCGTGTTCCTCTCCCGCACCCTCCTCAAACGCCACAGCGTGCTGCCCGGTTTCGACCTCGCGCTCGGCTTTGCGCTGATGTACTTGTGCCTGGTCGTCCTGATCCCGCTGTCGGCGGTGTTCCTGAAGACCTTCACGCTGACCTGGGCCGCGTTCTGGGACACGGTCACCTCCGACCGCGTCGTCGCCTCGTACCGGTTGACCTTCGGCGCCTCGTTCGCGGCGGCGCTGGTCAACGCAGTGTTCGGGCTGCTCGTGGCCTGGGTGCTGGTGCGCTACCGCTTCCCGTTCAAGCGCGTGATCGACGCGCTGGTCGACCTGCCGTTCGCGCTGCCCACGGCCGTGGCCGGCATCGCGCTGACCTCGCTGTACGCGGCCAACGGCTGGATCGGCCAATACCTGCCGTTCAAGGTGGCCTTCAAGCCGCTGGGCGTGTTCGTCGCGCTGACCTTCATCGGCCTGCCCTTCGTCGTGCGCACGGTGCAGCCGGTGCTCGAAGACCTGCAGAAAGAGTTGGAAGAGGCCGCGGCCACGCTGGGCGCGTCGCGCCTGCAGACCTTCTGGCATGTGATCCTGCCGACGCTGATGCCGGCGCTGCTGACCGGCTTTGCACTGGCCTTCGCCCGCGCGCTGGGTGAATACGGCTCGGTGATCTTCATCGCCGGCAACATGCCGATGGTCAGCGAGATCACGCCGCTGCTGATCATCACCAAGCTCGAGCAATACGACTATGCCGGCGCCACCGCGATCGCGGTCGTGATGCTGGTGATCGCCTTCTCGCTGCTGCTGGCGATCAACCTGGTGCAGGCCTGGGCGCGCAAACGCCAAGGCCGCTGAGCACACCGCACCCGCCCTTTTGAAGCAGTACCCGCCATGACCGCCGTCGCCTCCTCCACCCTGCCTTCGCCGGCCGCCCGGGCCCAGCGTGCACCCACCCGCTCGGCCCTGGCCGCCACCACCGAATCCGCCTGGGTGCGCTGGGTGCTGATCGGCATCGCCGGCCTGTTTCTCGCGCTGTTCCTGTTCGTGCCATTGGCCGCCGTGTTCCACGAGGCGTTCAAGAAGGGCGTCGAGGTCTACCTGGCCGCGATCATCGAGCCCGACGCCGTCTCGGCAATCCAGCTCACGCTGCTGGCCGCCATCGTGTCGGTGCCGCTGAACCTGGTGTTCGGTGTCTCGGCGGCCTGGGCGATCGCGAAGTTCGACTTTCGCGGCAAGAACCTGCTGCTGACGCTGATCGACCTGCCGTTCTCGGTCAGCCCGGTGATCGCGGGCCTGATCTACATGCTGGTGTTCGGCCTGCAGGGCTGGTGCGGCGAATGGCTGCGTGACCACGACCTGAAGATCGTCTTCGCGGTGCCGGGCATCGTGCTGGCCACCGTGTTCGTGACCTTCCCGTTCATCGCCCGCGAGTTGATCCCGCTGATGCAGGCCCAAGGGCAAGAGCAGGAAGAAGCGGCGCGGGTGCTCGGCGCCTCGGGCTGGCAGATCTTCTGGCGCGTCACGCTGCCCAACGTGAAGTGGGCGCTGCTGTATGGCGTGATCCTGTGCAATGCGCGGGCGATGGGTGAGTTCGGCGCGGTGTCGGTGGTCTCGGGCCACATCCGCGGCGCGACCAACACGATGCCGCTGCACATCGAGATTCTCTACAACGAATACCAGTTCGCCGCGGCCTTCGCCGTGGCCTCGTTGCTGGCCGGCCTGGCGCTGGTGACGCTGGTGCTCAAGTACATCGTCGAACAACGCGTCAAGCGCGTGAAGGCCGCCGCCGGCGCCGACCACGAGTGAGCCCAAGAGGGATCCATCATGAGCATTGAAGTCCGCAACCTCGTCAAGCATTTCGGTTCACTGGCGGTCTGCGACCACCTGAACCTCGACATCCCTTCGGGCGAGCTCGTCGCGCTGCTCGGGCCCTCGGGCTCGGGCAAGACCACGCTGCTGCGCATGATCGCGGGGCTGGAGCAACCGGACTCGGGCTCGGTGCTGTTCCACGGTGAAGACGCGACCTTTGCCGACGTGCGTGAGCGCAACGTCGGCTTCGTGTTCCAGCACTACGCGTTGTTCGGGCACATGAGCATCTTCGAGAACATCGCGTTCGGGTTGCGGGTGCGCCCGCGTGCGACCCGCCCAAGCGACGAGGCGATCAAGAAGAAGGTGACCGAGCTGCTGAAGCTGGTGCAGCTGGATGCGCTGGCCGGCCGCTACCCGCACCAGCTGTCGGGCGGCCAACGCCAACGCGTGGCGCTGGCGCGTGCGCTGGCCGTCGAGCCCAAGGTGCTGTTGCTGGACGAGCCCTTCGGTGCGCTCGATGCCAAGGTGCGCAAGGAATTGCGCCGCTGGCTGCGCCGCCTGCACGACGAGATGCATGTGACCAGCGTGTTCGTCACGCACGACCAGGAAGAGGCAATGGAGGTCGCCGACCGCATCGTCGTGATGAACGAGGGCCGCATCGAGCAGGTCGGTGCGCCGGACGAGGTCTACGATCACCCGGCCACGCCGTTCGTGCTGAAGTTCCTGGGCGACGTGAACCTGTTCCACGGCCGCGCCGGCCTGGCCCCGGGCCATGACGAGGCGGTCAGCTATGTGCGCCCGCACGAGCTGGACATCGTCGCTGAAGCGGGTGAAGGCACCTGGGCGGTGACGCTGGCGCAGACCTTGACGGTCGGCCCGAACACGCGCATCGAGTTCCGCCGCGAGGAAGATGGCTCGTATGTCGATGTCGAGCTGTCGCGCGAAGCCTATCTGCAGCTGCGCGATTCACTCGGCCTGGCCAATGGCCGCCAGGTCTTTCTGCGGCCCCGGCGCGTGACGCGGTTCGCGGTGCCGGCGCCCCACGTGGGCGTGCTGGCCGAAGTGGCGGCGGGCTGACGCCTTCTGCTGGCGAACCGAAAGGCGCAGCCGGCCCTTTCGAGTAGCGCCGGTGGAGCGGCCGGAGGGGGCTGGGTGACTGGTTCCGCTCATGTCCCCCGGCGTTGGCCTGACGGCCATCGCCTCCTCCCAATACTTTGCTGCACCAGTCACCCAGCCCCCTCCGCAGTCACCGTGGTCTGCCTTGCGGCGTCAAACAGCCGCGACGGTGACGGATCAGGCCGATGGGGTGTTTTGCAGAGCGAAGTAAAGGAGGAGGTGTCGGCCCGAAGGGGCGGCGCCGGGGGACATGAGCGGCGCAAAGCGCCCCGTCGGCCTGATCAAGCGCCCACACGCTGCCCCGCCACCGGCGGGGTCGTTCAAAGTCAAAGCGGCGCCGACGGCGTGCCTGCCGGCGACGCCTGCGCCTGCTGCACGATGTCCGGCGTCAGGTGCGGGGCGAAGGTCTGGATGAAGTCGTAGGCGAAGCCGCGCAGCAGGCCGCCGCGGCGCACCGCGACGCTGGTGGTGTTGATCGAGAACAGGTGGCGCGCGTCGAGCGCGCGCAGGTGCTGGTCACGCTGTTCGTCGAAGGCGATCGAGGCCATGATGCCAACGCCCAGGCCCAGTTCGACATAGGTCTTGATCACGTCGGCGTCCATCGCGGTCAGCACCACACGTGGGCTCAGGCCCGCGCGGGCGAAGGCATCGTCGATCGTGCCGCGGCCGGTCAGGCCGGTGTCGTAGGTGATCACCGGGTGCTCGGCCAGGCGGTCCAGCGTCAGGTCGCCGTCGAGCAGCGCGTGGCCGGCCGGCACCACCACCGAGTGGGTCCAGCGGTAGCAGGGCAGCGCGACCAGGTCGGGGTTGTCGGCCAGCACATGCGAGGCGATGCCGATCTCGGCCGCACCGGTCAGCAGCATCTGCGCGATCTGCTGCGGCGAGCCCTGGTGCATCTGCAACTGCACCTTCGGGTGCAGCGCGCGAAAGTCGTGCACCGTCTGCGGCAGCGCATAACGGGCCTGTGAGTGGGTGGCCGCGACGCTGAGCACGCCGCTGTCGCCGAGGCGGAAGTCGTCGCTGGCGCGCTGCAGGTTCTCGACGTCCAGCAGCGTGCGTTCGACCCACGGCAGCACGCGCTCGCCGGCCGGTGTGAGCCCGGTCAGGCGCTTGCCGGCGCGCACGAAGATCTCGACGCCGAGCTCGTCTTCCAGCTCGCGGATCTGGCGGCTGATGCCGGGCTGCGAGGTGTGCAACGCGTCGGCCACCGTCGTCAGGTTGAAGCCTTGGCGCACCGCTTCGCGCACCGAGCGCAGTTGCTGGAAGTTCATATAGGTTCTTTGCCCGCTTTCGAACAGTACTTCATTGTTTTTCGCATTATCGAAAGCCGGGCCGGGTACGCCAACGATGATTGCCGACCATGCTTGTGCGGTGGCCGAATATGGCTAGAAGGCCAGTTCGAGCCACAGCCTCTCGCCGAGCCGGATCTGCGTGCCCGGCGTGGGCGCGGCATAGACACCGAAGATCGACGGGCTACCCGGAAAGCGCTGGCCGCTCAGTTGCGCCACCGCGGGCGGCAGGGCGCCGTTCACCTCGCCGCTGACCGGGCTCACGCCGGGCACCACGCAGCGGATGCATGGCGCCGACACCGGCATCTGCCAGCGGCGCTCGCCCTCGCCGCCGTGCAGCCGCGTCACCTGCTCTTCGATGAACGGCAGCAGGGGCTCGGCCGCCGCGCCGAGCAGCAGGTTGGGCCGGAAGCGCAGGGCTTCGGCCTCGGCGAGCCCTTGCCCGGCGAGGTGCGCGTTCAGCTCGCCGAGCGAGGCGGCGTTGAGCAGGTGCAGCGGGTAAATGCCGCGCCGCGCCAGCGCCTCGGGGCCGAAGCGGACGAGGCGCAGCGGCGCGCCGGTGGTTTGCTGCAGCAGCGCCGCCGCCGCGTCGCCCGCGTCGAACGCGGCAAAGGTCTCCATCATCTTCACGCTGTCGTTCCACATCTGCACCGGGCGTGGCCGTTCGGCCGCGGCGAGCACGACGGCCTCGCCAGGCGCCGTCAGCCGCAGCACGCCACCGTCCAGCGTCGGCCGGACCAGCGCCAGCCGCGGGTGCGCGCCCTGCCAGGTCACCTCGCCCTTCTCGTCGACCACCGCCCATTCGCGGTCACCGGCGATCAGGCCGCTCGGTGCGATGTCGAGCCGCTCGACGCGCAGCGCGCCGCAGGCCTTGACCGGGTAGATGAACAAGGCGTCGACGCGGGCTTCGAGGTGGTCGGGCATGGTGGGCAGCAGCGGCAATGGCTACGGATGCTAGCTAGCCCGCAGGCCCCAAGGCGACCGACGTAACATCCGGCGCCTGGCCCACCGGCCGCGTTGTTTTCCACGGCACTCACTCGGGAGACCCCCATGCCGCTTCGCAAGATTCCCCTGGCCGCCACGCTGCTGGCCGCCACCCTCAGCGCCCTCGCCGGGCCGCCGCCGACCCCCGTGCACGATGTGACCCAGGTGCTGCATGGCGTGACCGTGCACGACCCCTACCGCGACCTCGAAGACGTCAAGAGCGCGGCCACGCAAGACTGGCTGAAAGCGCAAGGCAGCTACGCCGACAGCGTGCTGGCGACGATGCCCGAGCGCGACGCGCTGGCCAAGCGCATCGACGAGCTGGGCCGCGCCACCGGTGACCTGATCCGCGAGGTCGTGCGCCTGCCGGGCGACCAGCTGTTCTACCTGAAGCGCGAAGCCGGCCATGCGCAGTTCAAGCTCGTGACTCGCAACGGGCTGAGCGGCGCCGAGCGCGTGCTGGTCGACCCCGAGCAGCTGGCGCAGGCCAAGGGCGTGCCGCACGCGATCAACTACTTCGTGCCGTCGTGGAACGGCAAGCTGCTGGCCTACGGCATGTCGGCCGGCGGCTCGGAGGACGCGTCGCTCTACGTGATGGACGTGGCCAGCGGCAAGGCGCTGGGCGAGCCGGTGCCGCGGGTGCACGAGGGCCTGGTGCACTGGACGCCGGACAGCCGCGCGCTGAGCTACAACCAGATCCGCGACCTGCCGGCCGGCAGCCCGCCGACCGAGACCTTCCTCGACACCACGGTCTTCCTGCTGCAGGCGGGCGCCGAGGCGAAGACCGCCAAGCCGCTGTTCGGCCCGCTGGTCAACAAGGCGCTCAAGCTCGACCGGCTCGACGTGGCCGGCGTGACCTTCGACCCCAGCAGCCGCTACATGCTGGCGCGCACCACCGACACCACGGTGCAAGAAGGCAAGCTCTTCGTCGCGCCGGTGGCCGACCTGGGCAAGCCGCAGATCGGCTGGCGCCAGGTCAGCGCGTTCGACGACGGCGTCACCGATGTGCGCCTGTTCGGCAACACGCTGTACCTGCGCACGCACAAGGGTGCGCCGCGCGGGCGCTGGCTGTCGCTGGACCTGGCCAAGGGCCAGACCGTGGCCAACGCCAAGACCGTGATCGACGAACCCTCCGAAGGGGTGCTGAAGGGGCTGGTGATCGGCAAGGGCGGCACGCTGTACGCCGAGCTGTCACGCGGCTTCAGCACCCGCACCTGGCGCTATGCGCCGGGCCAGGCGCCGGCAGACATGGCCCCGGGCCGCGTCGGCAGCACCTTCACGATCGACGACCCGGCCCATGCCTTTGCCGACGTGTGGCTGCTCAGCAGCGCCTGGACCGAGCCGGCGCGCGTGCTGCGCAGCATGGGTGCCGACAAGCCGCCGGTCGACAC
This sequence comes from Ideonella sp., assembly GCF_041914305.1. Lineage (NCBI taxonomy): Bacteria > Pseudomonadati > Pseudomonadota > Betaproteobacteria > Burkholderiales > Sphaerotilaceae > Ideonella > Ideonella sp. Next base: position 136,020 of record NZ_JAYSDQ010000007.1, on the reverse strand, counting down.
CGGTTTGCTGCAGATCCGCGTGCCGCCCGGCACGCCGGCGCTGACGGTCAGCGAGGTGATGGTGCCCAGCCACGACGGCGTGCAGGTGCCGCTGGCGATCATCCACCGCGCCGACATGAAGCGCGACGTGCCGCACCCGACGCTGCTGGTGGGCTACGGCGCCTACGGCCTGTCGATGGAGGCCTTCTTCAACCCGCGCAGCGTGGCCTGGCTCGAGCGCGGCGGCGTGCTGGCCTATGCCAACGTGCGCGGCAGCGGCGCGCTGGGTGAAGAGTGGCACCGCGCCGGCTTCAAGACGACCAAGCCCAACACCTGGAAGGACGGCATCGCCAGCGCGAAGTACCTGATCGACAAGGGGTACGCGACGACCAAGACGCTGGGCATCTGGGGCACCAGCGCCGGCGGCATCTTCGTCGGCCGCGCGGTCACCGAGGCGCCGGACCTGTTCGCCGCGGCGATCTTCGATGTCGGCATGATGGACACCATCCGCTCGGAAGAGTCGGCCAACGGCATCACCAACATCAGCGAATTCGGCACCGTGAAGGATCCGGTCGAATTCAAGGCGCTGCTGGAGATGAGCACCTACCACCAGATCAGGGACGGCGTGGCCTACCCGGCCGTGATGCTGATCCACGGCATCAACGACCCGCGCGTCGACGTGTGGCAAAGCGCCAAGGCCGGCGCCCGCCTGCAGGCCGCCAGCACCAGCGGCAAGCCGGTGCTGCTGCGCCTGGACGGCCAGGCCGGCCACGGCGTGGGCAGCACCGCGACGCAGCAGGCGAGCAAGCTGGCCGATGTCTATGCGTTCATGCTGTGGCAGTTCGGGCAGGCGACGTCGACCACCGCGGCCGCCACGCCGGCGCCCAAGTCGCCCTGAACTTTTTGACTGGGGGCGGTGAAGGCCGCCCCCCGAAAATCACAAACACCCGCCGGGCCACCGCCCGGACGGGTCAACATCCATCGAGGGATTCTTCCGTGACCTACCCATCATTCGGCCGTGCCCTGGCCGCTTGGGCCCTGTGCGGGCTTGTCTCCAGCGGCGCAGTCGCAGCCGCCGCCCCATCGCCCGCCGAGATCATGGCGCTGTCGAAGTCGCAGTACGAGCAACTGGTGAAAGAGCGGGCCAAGATCCGCGGTGCGGCGCACTCGGTTCAAGGCGACGTTCAGTACGACAACGCCGGCCCGGTCGTGACCCGCCTCGACCTCGCCCCGCTGGTCGACGCCAATCGCTCGGACGCGCAGATCGTCTACAGCTACGCCGCCAAGGACGACCTGTCCGGCGTGCGGTGGCTGGGCTTCGTGCTGCGCGGGCCTTCCGGCCAGGAGCGCACGACCTTCGTCGGGCTGGGGATGCCCCGCACCAAGGTGTCAGGTCGCGGCGCGATGTTTCCCGGCTACACCATGCAGGCCGGCGACTGGAGAGTGACCGAAGTCCGCGGCGAGGATCAGGCCCACAACCTGTTCCAAGTGCCCCCGGACCTTGACGCTCTGGGCAACATGAATGTCGCCGTGAAGAACGACCGTGCCTACGACGCCAAGGCGCCCAAGCTCATCAGCGGCCAGATCCTCACCCCGGTCGTTTCACTGTCGACGCCGCCCAAGGGCCAGGCCTACGGCGGGCCGTTGATCGGCGCATCGGTGGAGCTGGCAGACGTCGGGTCCGCCGGCGTGAACCAGATCGGCTTGACCTTCTGCCTGGACAAGTGGACCTGCAAGAGCACGAACTTCCTGGACAATGAGCTGCTGGGTGCCAAGCGCCTGACCCTGCAACCCTATGTGCAGGTGGAAGAGGATTCATCGCTGGGCGTCTACGAGCTGAAGGAGATCTACCTCTCCGACCTGGCCGGCAACTACACCACGCTGACCAGCGTGCTGTTTGGTGGCAGCACCGATTTCAGCCAATACTTCCCGTCGACGACGATCGAGCTCAAGCCTTGATGCATTGGCGTTGAGCGGCAAAGGCCACCTCGCGGTGGCCTTTTTTTCTTGCGCAGCGCTCTCAGGCGTCCAGCTCGGCCACCTCGTAGGTCCACTCCACGCCGAGTTGCAGGCGGATCTGCTCGAGCAGTTGGTCCTGCTCGATCGGCTTGGTGATGAAGGCATTGACGCCGGCGGCCAGCGTGCGCAGTTGCTGGTCGTGCGAGGCGGTGGCCGACAGCGCGATGATCGACACCGATTGCTGCGCCGGCAGCCGGCGCAGGCGGCGCGTGGCTTCCAGGCCGTCCATCACCGGCATCACGATGTCCATCAGGATCAGCGCGGGCTGCCACGCCTGGGCCAGCGCGACGGCCTGCTCGCCGTCCTCGGCTTCGGCGGTGTCGAAGCCGAGCGAGTTCAACAGGTCGACCAGCATCGCGCGGTTGGTCTCGACATCGTCGACGATCAGCACCTTGCGCCGGGCGCCGAGATAACCGTCGATCATGCGTGTCACCGGCGCCGCGGGCAGGCCCGCCTCGACGGGCAGCGCGATCTCGAAGCCGAACACGGTGCCCTCGCCCAGCGCGCTGCGCAGGTGGATGTCGCCGCCCATCAGCCGCACCAGCTGGCGGCTGATCGCCAGGCCCAGCCCGGTGCCGCCGACGCGCTTGCGCACATCGCCCACCTGCTCGAAGGGCTTGAAGATCGTCTCCCACTGCTCGCTGGCGATGCCGCAGCCGCTGTCCTCGACCTCGAAGTGCAGCCAGGCTTCCGCGCCATCCTTGGCGAAGCCGCGCACACGCAGGCAGACGCGGCCACGCTCGGTGAACTTGACCGCGTTGCCGAGCAGGTTCAGCAGCACCTGGCGCAGGCGCTTCTCGTCGGCGCGCACGACGCGCGGCAGGTTCGGCGCCAGCTCGCTGACGAAGAACAGGCCCTTCTCCTCGACCTTGACGCGGATGATGTCGGCAATGGTCTGCAGGAAGGCCGGCAGGTCGATCGCGGTCGAACACAGTTCGAGCTTGCCGGCCTCGATCTTGGCCAGGTCGAGCACATCGTCGATCAGCATCAGCAGGTGCTTGCCGCTCTGCTCGATCACGTTCAGCCCCGCCAGGTCGCGCCCGGTGAAGCTGCGAAAGCGCTTGAGGATCTGCGCGTAGCCGAGGATGCCGTTCAGCGGCGTGCGCAGCTCGTGGCTCATGTTGGCCAGGAAGCTGCTCTTGGCCTGGTTGGCCACCTCGGCGCGCTCCTTGGCGGCCTGCAGCTCGGCGGTGCGCTCGCGCACCAGCTCTTCCAGCCGCTCGCGGTGCAGCGCCAGGTCGGCCTCGCTGCGCTTGCGCTGGGTGATGTCGCTGGCCAGGCCCTCGATGAACAGCGGCTCGCCCTGCTCGTTGCGCACCACCCGCGCGGTCATCGCGACCCAGATCGTCTGGTTGTCGCGGCGCTGGAACTCGACCTCCCAGCCGACGACCTGGCCGTGCTCGAGCAGCGCGGCGACGAAGGCATCGCGGTCGTCCGCCCGGACGTAGAGCTGGCGGCGGACGTCGGTCATCTGGTGCACCAGCTCGTCCGGGTGGTCGTAGCCGAGCATGCGCGCCATGCCGGGGTTGGCGCTGATGGTGCGGCCGTCGATCGAGGTCTGGAAGATGCCCTCGAGCGCGTTCTCGAAGATGCTGCGGTACTTGGCCTCGCTCTCGCCCAGCTCGCGGGCCTTGGTCTGCAACGCGTTGAACAGCGACTGCAGCGCCTGGCGCGCGGCGTCGAGGCTGTCGCCGAGCTGGCCGAATTCGTCCTTGCGCCGCCACTCGAAGGGCTTGTCGAGTTCGCCGCGCGCGATCATCGTCGACTCCTGCATCAGGCGGCGGATCGGCGCGAGCATGCGCAATTGCAGCAGCGCCACGATCAGCAGCAGGCTGAAGACGAGCTGGCCCGACAGCGTCAGCGCCAGGGCCTTGCGGTTGCTGGCCACCGCGGTGTCGAGCTGGGCGCTGTCCATCTCGACCGTGACCTCGCCGATCACCTTGCCGCGGTAGCTGATCGACCGCGTCATGGTGCGCTGCGTGCCGGTGCGCCGCTGCGGGTACTCGCGCGACAGGAAGACGCCGAACTTGGTGTCGCGGGCAACGACCGAGACCACGCGCTCGTCGGACAGCACCACGTCGAACAGCGGCACCTCGGCCGCGTTCATGTGCCACATCGGCGGCGCCATGTCCAGGCTCATCACCTCGGTGATGCGCTCGAGGTCGGCGTTCAGCTGGCGACTCAGCGCCCGCTCCTGCTGACGCAGCGTGAACACGCTGACGATCGTGGCCGGGACCAGCAGGCCGGCCACCACGGCCAGCACGATCGTCGCGCGCAGCTTCATGAGGGCGTCATCTCGGCGTGGGCACCATGTCGGGCTCGGCCTCGATGCCGGGCGGCGTGTCGCTGGGCAGCCAGCGCGTGTAGATGCGGGCGAAGCTGCCGTCGCGCTTCATCTCGTTCAGCGTCTGCTGCCATTGGCGCACCACGGCATCGGGCGTGCCGCGCGAGAAGGCGATGTAGCTGCTCGTCTTCATGAAGGTGTAGTGGCGGTCGACCTGCGCCATCGTCGCGTCGACCTGCGCCAGCTGGGCCGGCAAGGTCTGGTTGTCGGCCACCATCAGCTGCGCGCGGCCGGTGAGCGCCATGCGCACCATCACATCGGTGTTGGTGACCGCGTCGAGGTTGGCGAAGCCGAGCGCGCGCAGCACCTGGTGCGAGAACCATTCGCGCGGCACGGCGATGACCTCGACCTTGCGCGCGTCGTCGAGGCTGGCCACCTTCAGGTCGGCACCACGGCGGCTGTAGAAGCTGGTGCGCACCGTGGTGACCGGCCCGACCCACTTGAACAAGGGCTCGCGCTCGGGCGTGCGCATCGTGACGAAGAGGCCGACGTTGGGCTCTTCGAGCGCGCTGCGGTAGCCACGCGCCCAGGGCACCACCGTGATCGGCACGCGCGTGCCGGTTCGGCGCAGGATCTCTTCGACCACCTCGGTCGACAGGCCCGCGGCCTGGCCGTCGCGGCTGAAATTGATCGGGGGGTATTCCTCGGTATAGAGGGTGAGATCGGCGCATAGGGCAGCCAGCGGCAGCGCGGCCAGGCACAGCGCAAACACGCGGCCCAGGATCCGGCGCAGCTGGTTCATCCTATCCCCCAGAAGACAAAACGGCCCGTCTTCGGTGGCCGGCACTCCCTGGCTCTGACACAAATCGTAGCACCGCGGGCCAGGCCGTGCCGCCCGGGCCTGCCCCAGGTTCACGGGTCAGAGCCCCAACGACAAAGGCCACCTCGCGGTGGCCTTTTTCTCTTTGTGCGCGCCGACGACGGCGCGCCAGCGGTCAGGGGCTTACTGGCCCAACGCCGTTTCCATCCGCGCCTTGGTGTCTTTCAGCGCTTGCGGCAGGTGGTAGGCCAGCTGCGTGAACAGCTCGTCGTGCAGCTTGAGCTCGTCGCGCCAGGCGGCCGGCGCGGCGTCGATGATCGACTCGAACTTCTCGCGGCTGAAATCCAGGCCGGCCCATTCCAGGTCTTCGTAGCGCGGGCTGATGCCGAAGAAGTGTTCTTCGCCGCCGGCCTTGCCTTCGATGCGCTCGATCATCCACTTCATGACACGCATGTTGTCGCCGTAGCCCGGCCAGACGAACTTGCCGTCGGCACCCTTGCGGAACCAGTTGACGCAGTAGATCTTCGGCAGCGTGTGGCCGGTGGTCTCGAGCTTCTTTTCCATGTCCAGCCAGTGCTGGAAGTAGTCGCTGACGTTGTAGCCTGTGAACGGCAGCATCGCGAACGGGTCGCGCCGCACGACGCCCTGCTGGCCGACGGCCGCGGCGGTCGTCTCCGAGCCCATCGTGGCGGCCATGTAGACGCCTTCCATCCAGTTGCGCGCCTCGGTCACCAGCGGCACGGTGGTCGAGCGGCGGCCGCCGAAGATGAAGGCGTCGATCGCGACACCCGCGGCATCATCCCAGGCCGGGTCCAGCGCCGGGTTGTTGGTGGCGGCCACGGTGAAGCGCGAATTCGGGTGTGCGGCCTTGCGGCCGGTTTCCTTGGCGATCGCCGGTGTCCAGTCCTGGCCCTGCCAGTCGATGCAATGCGCCGGGGCCTCGCCCATGCCTTCCCACCAGACGTCACCGTCGTCGGTCAACGCGACGTTGGTGAAGATCACGTCACGCGTCAGGCTGGCCATGCAGTTCGGGTTGGTCTCGAAGTTGGTGCCCGGGGCCACACCGAAGTAGCCGGCTTCGGGGTTGATCGCGTACAGGCGGCCGTCGGCATGCGGCTTGATCCAGGCGATGTCGTCGCCGATCGTCGTGACCTTCCAGTCGCCCAGGGCCTTGGGCGGGATCAGCATCGCGAAGTTGGTTTTGCCGCAGGCGCTGGGGAAGGCCGCCGCGACGTGGTATTTCTTGCCCGCCGGCGATGTGACGCCGAGGATCAGCATGTGCTCGGCCAGCCAGCCCTGGTCGCGGCCCATCGTCGAGGCGATGCGCAGCGCGAAGCACTTCTTGCCCAGCAGCGCGTTGCCGCCGTAGCCCGAGCCGTAGCTCCAGATCTCGCGCGTCTCGGGGTAGTGGACGATGTACTTGGTCTTGTTGCAGGGCCAGGTCACATCCTTCTGGCCGGCTTGCAGCGGCGCACCGACGGTGTGCACGCAGGGCACGAATTCACCATCGGTGCCCAGCAGCTCGATCACGCGCTTGCCCATGCGCGTCATCGTGCGCATGTTGACGGCCACGTAGGCGCTGTCGGAGAGTTCGACGCCGATGTGGGCGATCGGCGAGCCCAGCGGGCCCATCGAGAACGGCACCACGTACAGCGTGCGGCCCTTCATCGCGCCCTTGAACAGCGCGTTGTCGCCGGTCTGCAGCAGCGCGCGCATTTCGGCCGGGGCCATCCAGTTGTTGGTCGGGCCGGTGTCTTCCTTCTTCTGGCTGCAGATGAAGGTGCGGTCTTCGACCCGCGCCACGTCCGACGGGTCGGAGCAGGCCAGGTAGCTGCCCGGGCGCTTGGCCGGGTTCAGCTTCTTGAAGGTGCCGGCATCCACCAGGCGCTGGCACAGGCGGTCGTACTCTTCTTGGGAGCCGTCACACCAATAGATGTCGGCGGCTTCGGTCAGGGCGGCGATCTCGCTGACCCAGGCGATCAGGCGAGCGTTTTTGACGTAGGCAGGCGCGTTCAAGCGCAGCCCCTCCATGGCGGGACGGTTCACAGGCAATGCTCCAATTTTCAAGACAAGACAAAAGCGAAGACGGAATTGGGCGAGCCTCGTGGCCGGCGCGGCATGCTGCCTGGTCGCCGCGGGGCTCGCCCAATGCCGTGGGCGCGAGGTGTCTTGGCCTGCAAGAGCAACCTTCGGGCCTGGTTACGGCCGGTTTCTCTGCCGGCGCGCTTCACGCGCGCGTCGTGTCGAGGTGGATCACCTGTCAACCCAGTGTAATGGGGCCGTAACCCTGGCGCCTGCCCAATCCATGCAAATCCGGAATAAGGCGATGCGCAGAATGTCTCGATCCCGGGCAGCCTGGGTTTTGCAACACACCGCCACCGGCCCGATCTCAGGTTCGCCCCGGATTGGACGAAAAGCCGAGAGCCCCTTGTTCTGCGGCCCTGCCCCTGATGCTGTCTTCGTTCCGCGCCCGTGTGGCCCTGATCTTCGGCCTGCTGGTCGCCACCCTGAGCGTGGCGATCTCGCTGCTGCTCGGGCAGTCGATCGCCGGCACGGTGCTGCACGAGGAGTCCGACACGCTGGCGACGCTGGGGCGCAACACCGCGATCACCCTGGCCGACGGCCTGGCGGAGCGCATGCGCGAAGTCGAGCTGTTGGCCGCGACGCCACCGGCCGGCGACCCGGCCGGCCCGGACCGCGCCGCCTGGCAGCGCACGCTGGACAACATGCAGCGCTCGCGCCCGCAGTATTCGTGGATCGGCGTGGCCGCGCCCGGCGGCCAGGTGCTGGTCGCGACCGGCAGCCTGCTGGTCGGGCAGGACGTGGCCGGGCGGCCCTGGTTCAAGGCCGGCCAGCAGGGCCTGTTCACCGGCGACGTGCACCAGGCGCTGCTGCTGGCCAAGCTGCTGGGGCCCTCGGCCTCGGGCGAGCCGCTGCGCTTCATCGATTTCGCCGCGCCGCTGAAGAACGCGCAAGGGCAGCTGCAAGGCGTGCTCGGCGTGCACGCCACCTGGGACTGGGGCCGCAGCGTGGCCGAATCTCTGGAGAGCCCGGCCCAGCGCAGCAAGGGCGTCGAGCTGATCATCACCGACAAGAGCGGCCAGGTGATCCACCAGCCGCGCGAGCCCGGCAGCGACGTCAAGCTCGACCTGGCGCGGCAACTGCCCAACGGCAGCGCCGTGGACATGGCCTGGCCCGATGGTGAGCACTACCTCACCGTGGCCACGCCGGTGCCCGCGCGCTCGGCCGCCACCGACCTGGGCTGGACCGTCATCGTGCGCGAGCCGATGCAGGCCGCCACGGCCAGCGCGGCCCAGGCCCGGCGGACGGCGCTGGCGGTCGGCGCACTGGCCGCGCTGCTGGCGATCGCCGTGGCCTGGTGGGCGGCCGGGCGCGTCGCGCTGCCACTGTCGCAGGTGGCGCAGATCGCCAAGCGCATCGAGCAGGGCGAGCTCACCTTGCACATCCCGGCGCTCGGCCCGACCCGCGAGTTGCACGCGCTGTCCACAGCCCTGGAGGGCATGAAGCAGTCGCTGCAGCAGCGCGGCGATGCGCTGGCGCGCGCCAACGCCGAGCTGGAGGCCCGCGTGGCCGCCCGCACGCAAGACCTGGAGCTGGCCAATCAGGAGCTGACCCGCCTGGCCAGCCACGATGCGCTGACCGGCCTGTGCAACCGCCGCGCCGCCGACGAACGCATCGCCTACGAGCTGGCGCGGCACCGCCGCAGCGGCGCACCGCTGGCGCTGCTGCTGATCGATGTCGACCACTTCAAGCGCATCAACGACCAGCACGGCCACGATGCCGGCGACCGGGTGCTCGAAACCGTGGCCGGGCGCCTGGCCCAGCACTGCCGGGCGAGCGATTTCGTCGCCCGCTATGGCGGCGAAGAGTTCTTGCTGCTGCTGCCCGACACCGACGCCGCCGGGGCCGAGGTGGCCGCCAACAAGTTGCGGCTGGCGTTGGCCGAGCCGCTGCCGCCCACGCTCGCCGCGGTCGGGCGCTTGACGGCCAGCATCGGCGTCGCGGCGCCGGCGCAGGACTTCGGCGACGCCGCCGGCGTCTTCAAGGCGGCCGACCAGGCCTTGTACGCGGCCAAGGGCGGTGGCCGCAACCGGGTGGTGCTGGCCACCAAGCACGCGCTCGCCGAGGCGTGAAAGCCCCACGCTGCCGACACTGCTGACACCAGGTTGTCAGCAGGGGGTCGCGAGACTGCCAGGCATCCCCAATGCCTTTCAGAGGAGCGCCCCGATGCAACAGCCGCTGGCCTTGTCGCCCACCCCCACCGCCGGCCGCCCGGCCCCGCAACGCAGTGCCGAGCGTCTGGCTCGACCCGCGTCGCACCAAGGCTGGGTCGGCGTCGTCTCGCGCGAGCATGTGCTGCGCGGCGTGGCCGGCAGCTTCATCCAGCTGAACCACGGCAAGAAGGCGCCGCTGCAGAAGCTGCACGCCGGGGACCGGGTGGCGATCTACTCGCCGCGCACCGCCTACCCCGACGGCGCGCCGCTGCAGTGCTTCACCGCGATCGGCGTGGTGCGCAGCGGCGAGGTCTACCAAGTCGAGATGGCGCCCGATTTCCACCCCTACCGGGTCGATGTGGACTTCGCCACCTGCCGCGAAGCACCGATCCAGCCGCTGATCGAGCGGCTGTCGTTCATCAAGAGCAAGACGCACTGGGGCGCGGCGTTTCGCTTCGGCTACCTGAAGGTGCCGGCCGACGACTTCGCGCTGATCGGCAGCGCGATGAAGGTCGAGTGGCCGAGCCCCGTGGCCTGAACGCCAGAGCGCCGGGCTCAGAAAAAAGCCCCTGCCGGGCCGCGGGGCCTGGCAGGGGCTTGGCTGACGCCTGAAGCCGAGGCTTACGGGCGCGAGATGGTCACGGCCGGCGAGGTCCAGGTTTCCCAGTCCGCCGCGTTGTTGGCATCACCCAGCGCCTTCAGCACCGACACCTTGACCACGTAGGTGCCGTTGGGCACGGGGGTCGGCGTGCCGCCCTTCTTGAAGGTCGTGCCGTCCCAGGTGTAGCCGAAGAAGCCGGTGGCGGTGGAGCTGCGGCCCAGGTAGTTCTCGAGGCTGACGAAGTGCATGCTCTTGTTCGTCACCGCGTCGAAGGCTTCCAGCTTCATCTGGCGCGACTGATGGTCCAGGTGGATCAGGAAGTACGGGATGTCCGTGCCGGCCATCGTGTAGGTGGCGCCGCCCGGTTGGTTGGTGTAGTTCGTGCCATCGAACTTGGCCAGCCACGGGAAGCCGTTGGCCGTCGGGGCCAGCACCTGGATCGACTGGTAGTCGCCCTTGAAGCCGGCGTAAGGCACGCGCAGCGCCTTGCCGTCGGCTTGCGAGGTGGCCACCACGTAGCCGCCGAACAGGCCCTTGTCGGCCAGGCCCGCCGGTGCGGTCACGGTCACGTCGACCGTGGCCGAGCCCTTGGCCGGCACGACCACACTGGCGGCGCTGAAGGCCACCGTGGCGGGCGCGTCGAAGGCCGACACCGTGAAGGTGTTCGGGCCGGTCGCCAGCGCGCTCGAGTGGCTCAGGTCGTAGGTGACGGCGGTGTTGCTGCTGTTCTTGAACGTCAGCGTGCGCGTCACCGGGCCGGCCTGGCTTTCGCCCAGCGCCAGCTCACCCGGCTGGATCAGCGTCGTGGCCTGCGAAGCCTGCACCAGGTCCAGCATGCCGGCGCCTTGGCGGTGCACCTCGTCGAGGTAGCCGAGGTTCGGGTTGCCTTGCCAGTTCTTCGGATCAGCGCTGTTCTGCATGCGGTCACGCATGGTCTTGGCGGTGATCTTCGGGTTGGCCTGCAGCAGCAGCGCGGCGCCACCTGCGGTGTGCGGCGACGACATCGAGGTGCCCGACAGCGTGGCGTAGCCGCCCAGCTCCAGCGGGTAGGTCGAATAGATCGAGCCGCCCGGGGCGCCGATGTTCGGCTTCACGCTCAGGTCGGCGGCCAGGCCGTACGAACTGAAGCTGGAGATCAGGCCACCGGTGAGCTGCGGGAACGAGCCCAGGTCGGCCGACCAGGTCATGTCGACGGCGCCTGCGGCCAGGCGGCTGTCGATCAGCGCGCCTTCGGTGTCGCTCACCGAGACCACCGGGATCGTGATCGCCGGCGTGCCAACGACCGTCGGGCTGATGCGGCCCGGCACGTTGTTGTAGAGCACCACGCCCGCGGCACCGGCCGTCTGGGCGTTGAAGGCCTTCTGGTAGAAGCTGCAGGTGCCGCGGCGGATCAGCGCCACGGTGCCGGTCAGGCTGCCCGGGGTCAGCGCGGTGCAGGCGTCGGCCGTCGAGGCGACGGTGCCGGTGCGCGACATCGGCTGGGTGCCCGAGGTCGGGGCAGCCGGGGCGCCGGTGGCGGGGATGTAGCCGATCGGCGTGCCGTCGGCCGACACCATGAACTCGTTCAGCTTGGCGTGCGTGTTGTCGAACGACGCGACGCCGATCACCTTCTCGCCGACACCCGGCGCGCCCGCGGCGTACAGGCCGCTGGTGCCGCTGTTGCCGATCGAGGCGACCATCACGACGCCAGCCTTGACCAGGCGGTCGGCGGCCTTGGCGCTCGGGTACTCGGGCCACTGGAACGACGAGCCGATCGACTGGTTGACGACCTGCATGCCGTCGGCCAGTGCGCGCTCCATCGCCGCGATCATGATCGCGGAGTCGGTCGAGCCGGTGCAGCCGAACACGCGGTAGGCACCGAAGGTCACCTTCGGTGCGACGCCGGTGACGCCACCATCGGCGCCGACGATGCCGGCGACGTGCGTGCCGTGGCCGGCGCAGTCATCGGGGTTCTCGTCGGGCACCGGGAACGGGTTGGTCACGGCGTCGTAGGCGTCGCCGACGAAGTCGTAGCCGTACTTCACACGCGACGACGGGAACGGCGTGCTGCCCGGGGTGCCGTTGCCGCCCAGGGCCGGGTGGTCGATGTCGACGCCGGTGTCGATGATGCCGACCTTGATGCCTTCACCCTTGATGCCCTGGGCTTGCAGCACGTCGGCACCGGTCATCGCCAGCGCGGTGTCGAGCTGCGGCTGTTCGTCGCCCAGTTGGCGGATCGGCTTCGGCGCCTGGATCACTTCGACCGGGTACATCGCCTTCACGCCGGGCAGGCGGGCGATCTTGGCCCGCTCGGCCGGGCCGGCGACCAGCGACACGCCGTTGAACAGCACGTCGAACGAGTGGCTTTCCTTGAACTTGATGCCGGCGGCCTGAGCGGCCTTGCGGAAGGCGGCCTTCTCGGCGCGCACGGTGGCGAGCTTGGCGCCTTCGATCGTCGGCACGCTGTTGAACTCGACGAACCAGTGGTTCGTTTGCTCGGCGGCCTTGGCCGGCACGGATTGCAGCTGCGCCGCGTGGACTCCCCCCACAACCAGCGTCAGTGCGGCTGCGGCGGCAGTGGCCAGCAGCGTTTTACGAATTTGCTTCACTCACTCGCTCCTCGAAATGCATGGCGGCGGCGGGTGGCCGGACGCCAGCGATGAACAACACGGTCAGACTCGCCGCGGCTTCTGGCCGCAGCGGCCACCAACACGCAACAAGCAAGCCAGCCCGGTGCGCAGAGACAAACGCCCGAGACTTGGCCGTTGGCAAGTCAGAGGCACCGATGCTGGAGACACCCTGTTACCGCGTCGATCGGGCAATCCCATGGCGTTGATGGTTCTTGAAGATTCAGGCAAGCGCCTTGCCATCACCCCACGCCGGCGGCCCCACGCAGCGCCCCGCACAATGGGCCGGATGAAAGTCGTCAGCGTCAACACCGCCCTGGCCCAGAAGGTGCAGATCAACGGCCGCGAGGTGCTCACCGCGATCGGCAAGCGCCCGCGCAGCGGCCCGGTGGCCTACCGGCCGATGGGGATGGAAGGCGACGAGCAGGCTGATCTGTCGGTGCACGGCGGCCTGAGCAAGGCGGTCTACGCCTACCCGCTGGAGCACTACGCGTTCTGGCGCACGGTGCGGGCGCAGGCCCGCGCCGCCGGCTGGGACGACGAGCTGCCGCCGCCCGGCGCGATGGGCGAGAACCTGACCCTCGACGGCCTGAACGAGCGCCACCTGTGGATCGGCGACCAGCTGCGTTTTGCAGACGGCGGCGTGCTGGTGGTCAGCGAGCCGCGTTTTCCCTGCTTCAAGTTCAACGCCGCGATGGGCTTCTCGAAAGCGGCCAAGCTGATGGTCGAGTCGGGCTACTGCGGCGCCTACCTCGCCGTGCTGGAGCCGGGCTCGGTGCAGGCGGGCGACAGCTTCACGCTGCACCCGGGCCCACGCGAGCTGGAGCTGCTGGCGTTGTTTCGCGCCCGCACCAGCGGCAAGAAGTTCTGACCTGCCCCGGCGCGCGACCTGTGCAGCCTATGGGCGGCGAGGCCGCCGGCAAACGCTGAGCTTCACCGTCATGCCCACCGCTCAGGCCGCCGCAGTCACCGGGAGCGCCCGCACCACCTGCTCGGCCACCGAACGGGCGTGCACTCGCAGCTCGGGGATCGCCACCGCTTCCCAGAACTGCGCCTTCAGCATCGGCCCGACGTAGTGCAGACCGGCTTGCGGCCGGCCCTGGGCATCGAGCAGGCGGTGCCGGTCGTCAACGCGCAGGCCCAGGCCCATCGCGTCGACCGCGAGCCGCCCTCGCGCCTGCAGCGCGGCCAGCAGCGAGCCGGGCGGCGTCTGCGCGGCATGGCCGACGCGCGCCGACGGGCCGGTGCAGTTGACGATCGCCGCCACGTGGCGACGCTCGAGCACGCCGGCCGCCGCGCCACGCGGGCGCCACGCCAGGTCCAGGCGGCCGTCGGGGCATGGCGTGATCGCCTGCAGGCGCCCGGCATGCAACTCGACCTGGCCGGCCCGCAGCGCCGCTTGCAGGCGGGTGTGGATGCCGGGGGCGAGGCGGTGGCGGTGGGTGTCCCACCAGGGCTGCAGGTGGCGCAGAAACTGGCGCCGCTCGCGCGCCGACAGGCGTTGCCACAGGCGCGGTGTGCAGGCCCGCAGATTGGCCATCACGTCGCGCCAGTCGTGCCCTTCGGCCTGCGCCAGGGCGGCCCAGCCGCGCACCGCCCGCAGCATGCCGACCAGGCCTCGCGCGTCGGCCAGCGCCTGCGACGGCACCAGGCCCGGCCGCGGGCGGGCTTCCAGGCTGCGGTGCGGCTGCGGCAGCAGGCCGCGGCGCGACAGCATCGTCACCCGGCCGGCGTGGCCGCGGTCTTGCAGCCAGGTCAGCATGTCGATGGCGCTCAGGCCGCTGCCCAGCAGCAGCACCTCGCCGTCTTCGGGCAGCGCGGCCAGCGCGGCGTCGTCCCAGGGCTGGTCGATCAGGCCCGGTGAACCCCAGGCCGGGGCGCCGGCGATGCGCGGCGACTCGGGCGCCAGGTGGCCGGTGGCCAGCACCACCACATCGGCCCGGCAGACACCGCCACCGGCCAGGCGCAGCAGGCTGCCGCCGCGGGCCGTGCGCTCCAGAGCGCTCACGCGGTCGGTCACCGTCTGAACCTGCACGCCGCGGGCGGTGGCCACCTGCTCGGCCGCGGCCAGTGCCTGGGTCAGGTAGTTGCCCAGCAGCATGCGCGGCACGAAATCGGACGCGCTGTAGGCGCCGTACTGGGCGCACAGCCAGTCGATGAAACCGGCTTCGTTGTCGGCGTCCCAGCCCAGGCGGCCGGCCGGCACGTTCAACCAGTGGCTGGCGCAGCGGGTGCCATAGGCCAGGCCGCGGGCGCGGCGGGCGTCAGGCTCGATCAACAGCAGGCGGGCACCGCGGGGCAGCTGGCGCATCAGCTGCATCGCGGTGGCGGCGCCGCTGAAGCCCAGGCCGACGACGGCGACGCAGGGCGACGGGTCGTCGCCGCGGCGGGCGGGCTCGGTCGGCCGCACGGGTTCGGCGGGCGACGCGGCGGGTGTGGAAGCAGGCATGTGGTTCTCCCCAAGCGGGCCCCGCGCCAGTCGCGCCGGGCCCATGGCGGGCATCTTGGCGAGCCCGCGCCTGGGGTCGAACTTATATTTCCGAATAACTATATGCTTATAGTCAACTGCATATAAACAGCTCTCGGTCAGCCCTGCTGCAGCAACCCGGCTTGCTTGTTGGCCGGCACCGCGATGTCGATCAGCTTGGGCCGCGGCAGGTTCAGCCCGGCCATCAGCGCGATGAACTCGTCGCGCGACTTGCCGGCCAGGCGCGGGTTGCCCTCGCGCTCTTCGGCGATGCACGAGACGCGCCGACCCTTGTAGTCATGGCCCGGATAGACCAGCGTTTCGCCCGCCAGCGTGAACAGGCGCTGGGTGATCGCGTCGTACAGCTGGCCGGCGTCGCCGCCCTGGAAATCGGTGCGGCCACAGCCGCCGATCAGCAGCGCGTCGCCGGTGAACAGCTTGTCGCGCCACAGAAAACTCATGCTGCCGGGCGTGTGGCCGGGCGTGGCGATGACGTCCAGGTGCTCGTCACCGAAGCTCAGGTGTTCGCCGTGTGACAGCGCCCATTCATAGCCCTCGGCTTCGCAGGCCAGGCCGACCGCGGTGGTGATGGACGGCCCGTCAGGCAGCGCAGCCTTCAGCGCCGACACGGCAGTGACGTGGTCGGCATGCACATGGGTGTCGAGCAGCCAGCGCAGGCGCAGGCCCAGCTCGGCCAGCAGCGCCAGGTCACGCCCGCGCTGCTCGAGCACCGGGTCGATCAACACCGCCTCGCGCGTGCGATCGCAGGCCAGCAGGTAGGTGAAGGTGGACGAGGTGGGATCGAAAAGTTGACGAAACATGGCGCACCGCACAGGGGGATCGGATGGCGAAGCGTAAACCCGGCGGCGGGCCGGCCGCGAGCGGCGATGCGGCGAACGCCAAAGCAGGTCACGCCCCCTGGTCGGCGCCGATCGATTGAACCGGCCGCCGCCGCAGCGGCACCCACCGCCATCGGGGGCTGACGAATTCACAGCGCAATCCTCAACGATCATCGCGTCGGCCTACCCACCCCCCTAATTTGAGGTACTCTGCAAGCGCTCACAAAACACAAGAGGGATGCCGTGAGTCTGATGAGTTTCGATCGGGAGGCCGGCACCGATTTGCTGGCTGCGAACGCCGCCTCGGCCGCAGGCGATGAGGTCGCTGCCGTGGTCACGCCGGCGGCGCTGTGCCGGGCCATCGAGGCCCGCCTGGGCGCGCTGGGCCTGCGCGCCGAGCATCTGGAGGTGGCCTTCGACCCAGCCCGCTCGACGGTGCGTGTATCGGGCTGCGCCGCCAGCCAGGACACCCGCGAACGCATCCTGCTGTGCTGCGGCAATGTGCGCGGCGTGGCGGCGGTCGACGACCGCATGACGGTGGTGATGCCGTCCGAAGTGTCACGCTGGCGCTTCGTGCAGCCCGGCGACACGCTGGCGCGCATCGCCAGCGATTTGTACCGCGACGCGCGGCGTGAGCAGCATCTGCGCGCCGCGAACCAGCCGCTGATCGGCGAGACCGACGAGTTGCAGCCTGGGTGGTTGTTGCGGGTTCCGGGGTGATGTAGCCCCCACGGCCCTTCCAGGGCTTGCCCCCCGAGGGGGCTCGCGCAGCGGAGTGGCAAAGCCAGATCCGCGCACGCCACTTGGGGAAGGCGGCCCCTGCGGGGCGCCTTGTTGGCTGTCAGTCCACCAATGCGGGGTAGTCGGTGTAGCCGTGTGCGTCGCCGCCGTAGAGCGTCGCGGTGTCGAGCGGGTTCAGTGGGGCGCCTTGGCGCAGGCGGCGGCCGAGGTCGGGGTTGGCGATGAAGAGTTTGCCGAAGGCGACGAGGTCGGCGGTGCCGTTGTGCACCGCGGCTTCGGCCATCGGGCGGTCGTAGGCGTTGTTGACCATCCAGGCGCCGCGGTGGTGGGCGCGCAGCGCGGCGTAGTCGAACGGGGCGACGCCTTGCGCGCTCAGGTCGCGCGGCCCGCCGGTGGCGCCTTCGACCACGTGCACATAGGCCAGGCCCAGCGGAGCGACGCGCTCCAGCGCGCGGCCGTAGGTGGCTTGCGCATCGCTGTCCTGCCCGGCGTCGTTGGACGGGGTGATCGGCGACAGGCGCACGCCCGTGCGGCCGCCGCCGATCTCGGCGGTGATCGCCTGCAGCACCTCGGCCAGCAGCCGGGTGCGGTTCTCGACCGAGCCGCCGTAGTCGTCGCTGCGGTCATTGATGCTGTCGCGCAGGAACTGCTCGATCAGGTAGCCGTTGGCCGCGTGCAGCTCGACGCCGTCGAAGCCTGCCTGCATCGCCAGCCCGGCGGCGCGGCGGTAGTCGGCGATCAAGCCGGGGATCTCGTCGGTGCGCAGTGCGCGCGGTGCCGACACCGGCGCGAAGCCGCCGGCGATGAAGGTCTTGCCGTTCGCCGGGCGGTTGGTCGACGACACCGGCTGCGCGCCCCCGGGCAGCAGCGACACATGCGAGATGCGGCCGACGTGCCAGAGCTGGATCACGATCTTGCCGCCTTCGCCGTGCACCGCGTCGGTCACGCGCTTCCAGCCCGCCACCTGCTCGGGAGAATAGATGCCCGGTGTGTCGAGGTAGCCCTGGCCCATCGGGCTGATCTGGCTGGCCTCGGTGACGATCAGGCCGGCGCCGGTCTCGGGGTTGGCGCGCTGGCGGTAGTACTCGGTCATCAGTTGCGTCGGCACCTGGCCGGCGCCGGCGCGGTTGCGGGTCAGCGGCGCCATCACGATGCGGTTGGCCAACGCGATGTCGCCCATGCGGAGCGGGTCGTAGAGAGAAGCGGTCATGGGCACGCAGCCTATCGAATGCGGCGCCGGCTACAGTGCGGGCTGAATCAAAGCCCCACACGATCCGGGCCCTCCGGCGCCCCCGCCGGCGGCCTGCCGCGATTTGGGGTTCAGCCCAGAAAGAAGACCCGCCATGCTCGCCTACCGACACGCCTTTCACGCGGGCAACCACGCCGATGTGCTGAAGCACCTGGTGCTCGACCAGGTGCTGCGCTACATGACGGCCAAGGACAAGCCCTTCCGCTACATCGACACCCACGCCGGCGCCGGCGGCTACCTGCTCAAGGGCGCCCAGGCGCAGAAGAAGGCCGAGTACCGCGAAGGCATCAACCGACTGTGGAGCCGGCCCGACCTGCCACCGGCCGTGGCCGACTATGTGCATCTGGTGCAGCAGTTCAACCTGCCGCCGGCCGAGCCGGGCCAGCCCGCGCCGGTGCTCGAGAAGGGCATGACGCCGCCGCTGGCGCTGTACCCGGGCTCGCCGTCGATCGCCCGCATGCACATGCGGCCGGGCGACTCGATGCGGCTGTTCGAGCTGCACCCCAGCGACGCGCGCACGCTGGCCGCGCACTTCAACAGCCGCCACGTGCAGATCCTCAACGAGGACGGCTTCGCCGGCCTGAAGGGCCAGGTGCCGCCCAACCCGCGCCGCGCGCTGGTGCTGATGGACCCGTCGTACGAGCTGGTCGGCGACTACGGCAAGGTGGTGGCCACGATGCGCGAGGCCATCGCGCGCTATGCCGAAGGGGTCTACGTGATCTGGTACCCCCAGATCGCCCGCGTCGAGGCCGCGCAGCTGCCCAAGCGCCTGATGGCGCTGGCGCCCAAGGGCTGGCTGCATGTGCGCATGACGGTGGCGCAAGCCGACGCACAAGGCTTCGGCCTGGCCGGCAGCGGCCTGTTCGTCGTCAACCCGCCCTACACGCTGCACGAGACGCTGCAAAGCGTGATGCCCTACCTCACCGAGGTCCTGGCGCAGTACGACGGCGCGAGCTACCTGATCGAAGAACAGCCGGCCTGACGCGTCGCCGGTCGGCGACGCCGGCGCGGCTTTCGGCGCGCTGCAACCTTGCGCGCTCCACGCAGCACCTACCGACGGTGACTGCGGGGCTTCTGCCTCGTCACCCCGCGCAGCGCCACGCGCGCGGCCACCATGGATGCGAGGAGAACCCTGATGCAACGACGTTTCCTGATGCGCGGCCCGCTGGCCGCGCTGCTGGCGCTCGCCCTCGGCGCGGCGTTCAGCCCGGCCGCGCTGGCTGAGCACAGTGCCTACAGCGTGCACAACCTGGTGTCGGACGGCAGCGTGCCGGCCGACCACACCGACCCTAACCTGAAAAATCCGTGGGGTGTGGCGTTCAACCCGAACGGCTTCGTCTGGGTCGCCAACAACCACACCGGCACCTCGACGCTGTACGACGGCGCCGGCGTGCCGCAGACGCTGGTCGTCGCGGTGCCGCCCGCACCGGGTGGGGACATGGGTTCGCCGACCGGCATCGTCTTCAGCGGCTCGAGCGATTTCGTCGTTGGCGCCAACGGCCTGAGCGGCCCGAGCCGCTTCATCTTCTGCACCGAAGACGGCACGATCTCGGGCTGGGCGCCGAACGTCGACCTGCACAACGCGATCGTCGTGGTCGCCACGCCGAATGCCAGCTACCGGGGCATGGCGATCGCCGCCACGCCGAGCGGCAACCGGCTGTATGCGGCCGACTTCGTCAACGGCCGCATCGACACCTTCGACGCCAGCTTCGCGCCGGTGGCCACCAGCGGCGGCTTCGTCAACCCGAAGCTGCATCACGACTACGCGCCGTTCAACGTGCAGGCCTTCGGCGACAAGCTCTACGTGGCCTACGCCAAGCGCGACAAGGCCGGCGAAGACGAGCACGCCGGCAAGGGCCAGGGCTTCATCGACGTGTTCGACTTCGACGGCCACTTCGTGCAGCGTCTGGTCAAGCACGACGGCATGAACGCACCCTGGGGCTTCGCGATGGCGCCGGACGATTTCGGCCAGTACAGCGGTGCGCTGCTGGTCGGCAACTTCGGCAACGGCACGATCGCCGCCTACAACCCGCGCACCGGCCACTTCCGCGGCTACCTGCACGGCGACGACGGCAAGAAGCTGCACATCGACGGGCTGTGGGGCCTGGCCTTCGGCAACGGCCTGTTCGGCCAGCCGAAGAACACGCTGTTCTTCGCCGCCGGCGTCGAAGACGAAGAGGGCGGCCTGTACGGCAGCATCTCGCTGAGCGCGGGCGCGTCGCCCCAGCACTGACGCCGCAGCCCTCGCGGGTTAGGGGCCTTGGCGCCCCTCGTGTATGGTGCGGGGCTTTTGGAGAACCGACCCATGCAGCGTACCCACCGCCAGGCCCACCCGGCCGGCTCGGCGTTCGCAGCGGGCGGCCGGGCGGGCCTGATCGGCGCCGCCCGGACCGGACTCGCTGGGCTCGCCTGTTTCACCGCCACCACCTGGCCCGTCGCCGCGCTGGCGATCACCCCTGTCACGCCGGTGGCCGACGTGGCCGCGATCCCGCAGCCGACACCGCGCGATGCACCCTACCCCGGCGTGATCACGCTGGCCGTCGATGCGACCGACCTCGACCACCGCGTGCTGCGTGTGCAGCAGACGGTGCCGGTGGCACAACCCGGCCGCCTCACGCTGCTGTACCCGCGCTGGCTGCCGGGCACACACGGCCCCTACGGTGATGTCGACCGGCTGGCCGGCCTGCAGGTGCGCGCCGGTGAGCGCAGCGTGCCGTGGCAGCGCGACATGGTCGACCCCTACGCCTTCCACGTCGACGTGCCGGCCGGCGTCAGCACGCTGACGCTGAGCTACGAGCACCTGACCCCCACCGAGCGCGGCCAGGGCCGCGTGTCGATGACGCGCGCACTGCTCGGCGTGCAGTGGAACCAGACCGTGCTCTACCCGGCCGGCCACTACGCCAGCGCGATCCGCGTTGCGGCCAGCGTCAGGCTGCCTGGTGGCTGGCAGCAGGCCAGCGCGCTGCGCGCGGCCGATGGCAACGTCGCCCAAGCCGGCTCGGACGGTTGGGTGCGCTTCGCGCCGGTGTCGCTGGAGACCTTGGTCGACTCGCCGCTGTTCGCCGGCCCGAATGCCAAGCGCATCGAGCTCGACCCGCCCGGCACGCCCAACCCGGTGGCGCTGAACCTGCTGGCCGACGAGGCTTCGCAGCTCGAGGCCAGCCCCGCGCAGCTCGACGCCCACAAGGCCCTCGTGCAGCAGGCCGACAAGCTCTACGGCTCGCGCCCGTGGCGCCACTACGACTTCCTGCTGTCGCTGTCGAACGCGTTCGGCGGCATCGGGCTCGAGCACCACGAGTCGAGCGAGAACGGCGTGCGCGGCAACTACTTCAAGGACTGGGACAAGGCGATCCGCGCCCGTGGCCTGCTGCCGCACGAGTACACCCACGCGTGGAACGGCAAGTTCCGCCGCCCGGCCGACCTGTGGACGCCGCAGTACAACGTGCCGATGCGCAACCCGCTGCTGTGGGTCTACGAAGGGATGACCCAGTACTGGGGCCAGGTGCTGACCGCGCGCAGCGGGCTGGCCACGCCCGAGCAGGCGCGTGACGCGCTGGCCTCGCTGGCGGCCCACCTGGACGCGCGCAGCGGCCGCAACTGGCGCAGCCTGCAAGACACGACGACCGAAGGCACCCTGGCCTCGCAGCGCGACAAGATCTGGCGCGACTGGCAGCGCAGCGCCGACTACTACGACGAAGCGGTGCTGATCTGGCTCGACGTCGACACGCTGATCCGCGAAAAGAGTGGCGACACCAAGTCGCTCGACGACTTCGCCCGCGCCTTCTTCGGCCCGACGATGCAGCCACACGACGACGGCAGCCCGAAGAGCCTGACCTACGGCTTCGACGACGTGGTCAAGACACTGAACAGCGTGCAGCCGCACGACTGGGCCAGCTTCTTGCGCGCCCGGCTCGACCGCACCGGCGCCGGCGCCCCGCTGGACGGCCTGGCACGCAGCGGCTGGAAGCTGGGCTGGTCGGAGACCGAGAGCGAATTCGCCAAGCACAACGAAGGCCGCGGCGGCCCGAGCGGGCACGAGCGGCCGGACAACTTCCTGTTCTCGCTCGGCCTGCAGATCGCCAGCGACGGCGAGCTCGACCAGGTGCTGTGGAACAGCCCCGCCTTCCAGGCCGGCGCCGCCACGGGCCAGAAGCTGATGGCCGTCAACATGCAGGTCTACAAGCCCGAGCGGCTGGCCGCGGCGATCAGCGCCAACAAGAACGGGGAGGCGCCGATCGAGCTGCTGGTCAAGGACGGTGATGTCTACAAGCTGATGCGCATCGACTGGCGCGGCGGCCTGCGCTACCCGAAGCTCGAGCGCACCGACGGCACGCCCGACCGGCTCAGCGCAATCTGGGCGGCCAAATGAGCGCGGCAGCGTCGCTTCGGCACCGCGCGTTCGGCCTCGCGCTGTGGGCTGCGCTGGCCGCCTCGGCGCTGCCGGCCCACGCCCACGGCGACCACGACGGCCACGCCGAGCCGGCCACCGGCGCCGCGGCCGGCGTCGTGGTGCCCCCACCCGCCAGCTGGCCCGGCGTGATGACGCTGGCGGTCGACGCGACCGACCTCGACCGCCGCGTGCTGCGTGTGCAGCAGACCCTGCCGGTGGCCACGCCTGGCCAGCGCCTGGCGCTGCGTTATGCGCGTTACCTGCCGGGGGCCCACGGGCCGTATGGCGACGTGACGCGGCTGGCCGGCCTGACGATCCAGGCCGGCAACCAGCGCCTGGCGTGGCGGCGCGAGGCGGCCGATCCGTTCACGTTCCTGGTCGACGTGCCGGCCAACGCAACGAACCTGACCCTCAACTTCCAGTACCTCGCGCCGGTGCGCGGCAGCAACGAACGCATCAGCGTGACCCGCGAGCTGCTCGGCGTCGAGTGGGAGAACGTGCTGCTGTACCCGGCCGGCCCGGCGGTGCAGGCGATTCGCGTGCAACCGCGGCTGAAGCTGCCGCCCCATTGGCAGCAGGCCAGCGGGCTGCGCGGGCCGGCAGGGGCCGTGGTGCAGGCGGGCGCCGACGGCTGGATCGACTTTGCGCCGGTGTCGGTCGAGACGCTGGTCGACTCGCCGGTCTTTGCCGGCCGCCATGTGAAGCAGGTGCCGCTGGACGCCACCGGCGCCGCGCACCCGGTCACGCTGACACTGCTGGCCGACGAGGCCTCGATGCTCGACGCCAGCAAGGCCCAGCTCGACGCGCACCGCGCGCTGGTCACGCAGGCCGACAAGCTGTTCGGCGGTGCGCGCCACTATCGCCACTACGACCTGATGCTCGCGCTGTCCGACGAATTCGGCGGCATCGGGCTCGAGCACCACGAGTCGAGCGAGAACGCGCTCAGGACCGACTACTTCAAGGACTGGGACAAGGCGATCCGCGGCCGCGAACTGCTGGCCCACGAGTACGTGCATTCGTGGAACGGCAAGCACCGCCGCCCGGCCGACCTGGCCACGCCCGACTACCACCAGCCGATGGGCAACAGCCTGCTGTGGACCTACGAAGGCCTGACCGAGTACTGGGGCCATGTGCTCGCCGCGCGCGCTGGCCTGAGCACACCCGAACAGGCGCGCGACCGGCTGGCCAATGTCTACGCCGAAGTCGCCGCGCGCAGCGGCCGCAGCTGGCGGCCCTTGCAAGACACGGTGATCGACCCCGCGATCGGCCCCGGCCCGACGCGCGAGTGGGACGAGTGGCAACGCAACGCCGACTACTACGACGAGGCGCAGCTGGTCTGGCTCGATGTCGACCTGACGCTGCGAGCGCTGAGCCACGACCAGCACTCGCTCGACGACCTCGGCCGCAGCTTCTTCGGCGGCCCCACGCAACACCGCGCCGACGGCGCGATCGCCCCGCTGACCTACACCGAAGACGAGCTGCTGGCCGCGCTGAACGCGATCCACCCGCACGACTGGCGGCGTTTCCTGCACGAGCGGCTGGACCGTGTCGGCGGCCCGACGCCGGGGCTGGCGAACAGCGGCTGGCGGCTGGCCTGGGCCACCGAAGAAAGCAGCTTCGAGACGAATGAGCGCGGCTGGGAGGGCGACAACGGCACCGAGCGGCCGCAGAACCTGGCCTATTCGCTGGGGCTGCGATTGATCGGCGACGGCCGCGTGACCCAGGTGTTCTGGAACAGCCCGGCCTTCGGCGCCGGCCTGACCAAGGGCATGTCGGTGCTGGCCGTCAACGACCTCGCCTACAAGGCCGAGCGGCTCGAAGCGGCCGTGCGCGCCAACACCAAGGGCGAGGCGCCGATCCGGCTGCTGGTCAAGGACGGCGAGCTGTACCGCACGGTCACGATCGACTGGCGCGGCGGCCTGCGCTACCCGCGGCTGGAGCGCGCCGACGGCGCAGTCGACCGTTTGAGCAAGGTCTGGAAGGCGCGCTGAGGACAGCGCGCCGAATCACGGGCCGCTGGCGCCGGCCACGACCGACAACAGCGTCTCGCCGGTGGCCACCAGCGTCTCGTCGGCGCCGATGCAGGCGTAGAGCTCGCAGGCCGTGAACACCTGCGAGCGCCCCGGCTTGACGACCCGGGCCCGCGCGATGAAGCGTTCGCCGGTGGCCGGCCGCAGGCAGTTGACCGCGTAGTGCGCGGCCAGCACCGGGCCCACCAGCGTGGCCGCAGCAAAGCCGCAGGCGGTTTCGATCAGCGCACCGGCCAGGCCGGCATGCAGCAGGCCCGCGTACTGCCCGGCCTCATGCCGCCATGGCATCACGATCTCGACCTGGCCCGGCGCTGCGCTGAGCACCTCGAACCCGCACCAGCGGTTGAACGCCGACGTCTCGTTCACGGCGCGCAGCTGCGCCAGCGGTTCGTGGAGCGCGCCCATCGCCGTCCCTTGCAAGTGACCTGTGCAGCCACTCTAGCCACGGCGGTCGGCGGCGGCTGTCAAGGGGGCGACAGGGGCTGAACGACACCCTAACAAGGCACCAGCACTGTCGCCGAGCCCACCACGTCCAGCAGCACATTGAGCACGGCCGTGATGCAGCGGGCCCGATTGAACGCCACATCGGCCAACAGGGCGAACGCCCCGCCGAGATAGGCGACGTAGCCCATCCCCACATACTCGCTGAAGACGATCGTGTGCAGCCAGTTCTGGTTGAACAGGTACAGCCCGCCGGTGAGGCCGGCCGCGCCCAGCAGCACCAGCGCCGGCACCACCAACTGCACCGAGGCCCGGCGCCAGAACCACGTCACCAGCGCCAGCAGGCCGAACACCCCGGCGTTGCTGCCGCAGAAGATGCGGAACTCGCGCATCAGGTCTTGCGTGACCGACGCATAGGCGGTTTCGATCAGCCCCAGCAACCGGGCCCGCACCTGGTCCAGCGTGCCGATCCGTTCTTCAGTCGCCCGCGTCGCGTTCTCGCTCATGCGGCGCCGGCATTCGCAGTCGACATGCAGCATGTCGGCCACCACCTGCGCCGTCTTCGCCGGCACGCCCTCTTTCAGCGCACGCCGCTGGGCGTCGATCTCGGCCTCGGTCCGGCCCAGCGCCTTGGCGGCCAGCGCCGCGACCTTCGAATTCGACAACGTGTCGATCTTCTCGCCGACGCGTTGTTCGACCTCGATGCGAACGACCTCGCGCGCGGCCCGCTCGACCCACAGTGGCTCGACCCAGGACAGCAGCAGCGCCGCACCGAACAGCGCGACGCCCGCCAGGCCGATGGCCAACAGCACGCTGCGCAGCAACGGGGTGGTTGGGGGAGGGTGCATGGGAGCCTTCTGGGTGGCGAAACCTGAGATTGCCCCGGAACGGTAGCGCAATACCGACCCGATCCTGCAACCCCACAAGCGGCGGCCAAGCGGCGGCCAAGCGGTGCGGGGCCGCCCGCCTCAGGCGCTTGCCGACGCCGCGCCGCCGCGTTGCAGGTACTGGCTCAAGGTCTGAGACAAGGT
The DNA here is from genome assembly GCF_041914305.1 of Ideonella sp. Taxonomy (NCBI): domain Bacteria; kingdom Pseudomonadati; phylum Pseudomonadota; class Betaproteobacteria; order Burkholderiales; family Sphaerotilaceae; genus Ideonella; species Ideonella sp. Next base: position 110,288 of record NZ_JAYSDQ010000007.1, on the reverse strand, counting down.
GACGAAGTCCGACGGGATCATCAGCACCGTCGTGCTGCTGTTCTCGGCCCCGACCTCCGAGATCATCTGCATCCGCCGCAGCTCCAGCGCGGCCGGGTTGGCCATGATCTGCGCCGCCGCCGCGGACAACTTCACCGACGCATCGAATTCGGCCTCGGCCTTGATGAGGCGCGCCCGCTTTTCGCGAATGGCCTCGGCCTGCATCGCCATGACCTGCTGCATGGCCACCGGCAGTTCGACATCTTTCATCTCGAAGCGTTGGACCTCCAGCCCCCAGGCCAGCGTCGAACCCTCGATGCTGTCGCCCAGCAGCGTGTTGATCTTGTCGCGCTCCTGCAGCACCTCGTCGAGGTCGTGCTGGCCGATGATGTTGCGCAGGCCCGTGAGGGCCAGTTGGTAGACGGCCGCCTCGGCGTCGGCAACCTCGATCACCGATTTGGCGGCGTCGACGATCCGGTACCACAGCACGGCGTTGACCTTGATCGTGACGCTGTCGCGGGTGATCGTCTCTTGCTGTTCGGCCGACACGGTGCGCGTGCGGATGTCGATCGTGACCGCCCGCTCGATGCCCAACGGGATGATCCAGTACAGCCCGGGCCCGCGCAGGCCCACATGGCGGCCCAACCTGAAGACCACGCCACGCTGGTACTCCTGCGCAATCCGCAGGCCGGACAGCAACAGCACGACCAGCACCACCAACGCAACTTCCACGATCATCCCCTTCGTCGAGAGTCCTTCGAATCGAGGCCCGCACCGACTCCCTGGCGGGTGCGTGGCTCGGGCCCGGCGGGCCGGGGATCATCGTGCGCCGCCGCGCATATGGATCGCATTGGGGTCGCGATCCGCGCGCCGATACTCGCGCCATCGGCCACGGCCTTTTTTGAGCCCATTGCGATGACCCGCTGCCTGCTGGTCGATGACGACCACGCCATTCGCACCCTGCTGCTGGACTACCTGCAGTCGTTCGGTTTCGAGGTCGAAGCGCTGGCCGATGGTGCGGCGCTGCGGCGCCGGCTGCCAGCCGGTGGCATCGACCTGCTGCTGCTGGACCTGATGCTGCCTGACGAGCACGGGCTCGGCCTGTGCCAGTGGGTCAAGCAGCAACAGCCTGCCCTGCCGGTGATCATGCTGACCGCACAGGGCGACCCGCTGTCGCGTGTGCTGGGGCTGGAGCTGGGTGCCGACGACTACCTGCCCAAGCCCTTCGAGCCGCGCGAGCTGGTCGCGCGCATCAAGGCCGTGCTGCGGCGCGGCCATGTGGTGCAAGCTGCGGCCACGGCCAGCCCCTCGCTGCGCTTCGGTGGCTGGGCCTTCGACCGGCTGCGCCAACTGCTGCAGGCGCCCGACGGCACGGTCGTTGCGCTGTCGAGCTCCGAGTACCGGCTGCTGTCGGCCTTCGTCGACCATCCCGGCCAGGTGCTGGGCCGCGACCGGTTGCTGGAGCTGTCGCGCCTGCCGGGCGCCGCGGCCAACGACCGAGCCATCGACCTGGCCGTCTCGCGCCTGCGCGGCAAGCTGCTCGGTGCCGGCGGCGCTCCGCTGATCCGCACCGTGCGCGGCGAAGGCTACCGCTTCGACGTACCGGTGGAGGCCCTGCGATGACATCGACCCCTGCCCGCGCCGTGACCGGTTGGCGGCGCTTCGACACGCTCGGCGTGCGCCTGTTCGTGCTGATGTGGGTGGTGCTGGTGGCCGCCCATGCGGCGGCGCACTGGATCGCAGTGCCACCGCCGCCGCCGGGGCACGCCGAGCCGCCGGCGAAACCGTTGGAGCCGTTCCCCTCGCTGCCGCCCGGGCCGCTGTGGCAGAAGAACGGGCCGCCGGCCGCCCATGGCGCGCCGCGGTCGCTGCCGCCTTGGCAGTCGATCTGGGTCGACTACGGCGTGCGCCTGCTCGTCATCGCGCTGGGGGCGGCGCTGTGCGCGCGCTGGCTGGCGGCGCCGATGCGGCGGCTGGCCGGCGCCGCGGGCGCGCTGTCGCAGGGCCTGCGCCCGGGCCAGGCGCCGCCGGCGCTGGACGAGCGCCACGGCAGCCGCGAGGTGCGCACGACCGCACAGGTCTTCAACCAGATGGCCGAGCGGCTGCAGGCGCAGTTCGATGCGCGCGGGCTGCAGATGGCCGCGGTCTCGCACGACCTGCGAACGCCGTTGACACGCCTGCGCATCCGGCTCGAAAGCCTGGACGCACCGATCGCCGCGGCGGCGATTGCCGACATCCGCGAGATGAACGCGTTGATCGACAGCTCGCTCGCGGTGCTGCACGAACAACGCGAGGCCGCACCACCCGCCATCGTCGACCTGGTCGCGCTGGCCCAGGCCGCGGTCGATGATTTCGCCGAACAAGGGCACGACGTGGCGCTGGCCACGGTCGCCCCACTGCGCGCCCGCGCCCACCCGGTCGCGCTGCGGCGCATCGTCGACAACCTGCTGGGCAATGCGCTGCGCCATGGTCGCCAGGTGCGCCTGAGCATCGGGCCCGACGCCGGTGGTGTGGTGCTGCAGGTCGACGACGACGGCCCCGGCATCGCACCCGAGCAGATCGAAGCCGCGCTACAGCCCTGGGTGCGGCTGGGGCCAGGCGACAGCGCCGGCCAGGGCCTGGGCCTGGCGATCGCGCGCGACCTGGCCGAGCGCGACGGCGGCCGGCTCGCGCTGGCCAACCGCGCCGAGGGCGGCCTGCGCGCCAGCCTGTGGTTGCCGGCGGCGTGACGTTTCTCCAGTACCGCCAATGTGTCGAGGTCGACACAGAGCGCCCAAACGCCCGATACACGGGGCCGCCACGATGCAGGCCATGGAACCCCTGCACGACGCCCACCCGCACGGCCTGGCGGCCGACCTGAACACCCTGGCCCAGCGCGCGTTGGCGCGCCGCGGCGTGCTGCGCTGGCTGGCGGCCGGCGCCGCGCTGGCCGGGCCGATGGCACTGATCGGCTGCGGAGGCGGCGGTGACGCCGACGTCGGCGACAGCAGCAGCGACAGTGGCGACACCAGCGGTGACACCGGTGGCGACACCGGCAGCTGCTCGGTGATCCCGAGCGAAACCTCCGGCCCCTACCCGGCCGACGGCACCAACCGCAACAGCGGCGGCACCGTCAACGCGCTGGCGATGACCGGCATCGTGCGCCGCGACATCACCACGAGTTTTGGCGACCACGGCGACAACGTGGCCGAGGGCGTGCCACTGACGGTGACGCTGAAGCTGGTCAACACAGCCTCCAGCTGCGCCAATCTGGCGGGCTATGCGGTCTACCTGTGGCACTGCGACCGCGGCGGCAACTATTCGCTGTATTCAAGCGACGCGGCCGACGAGAACTACCTGCGCGGCGTGCAGATCAGCGACAGCAACGGCGAGGTCAGCTTCACGACCATCTTCCCGGCCTGCTACAGCGGGCGCTGGCCGCACATCCATTTCGAGGTCTATGCGAGCGAGGCCGAAGCGACCAGCGGCAACAACGCCGTCAAGACCTCGCAGCTCGCGCTGCCCAGCGCCGCCTGCCAGCAGGTCTATGGCGTGGCCAGCGGCTACGACGCCAGTGTCAGCAACTTCGCCCAGGTCTCGCTGTCCAGCGACAACGTGTTCAGCGACGACAGCGCGGCGCTGCAGTTGGCCACGGTCGACGGCAGCGTGTCGGCCGGGTTCACGGCGACGCTGACGGTCGGCGTCAGCGGCTGACCAGGCCGCCGAGGCCACTCACGCGTCCGGCGGGCCCTTCAGCTCGATGGTGTTGCCCTCGGGGTCGTCGAGGTAGATCGACGGCCCTTCGCCCTCGGCGCCGTAGCGCTGGCCAACCGGCCCGGCCGGCACCCCGTGCGCCGCCAGTTGCTGGTAGATCGCCTCGGCATCGAACGGCTCGACGCGGAAACAGAAGTGGTCGACGTTGCGGCCCTCGCGCCCCGGCGCGGCGCCGCCTGCGCGGCCCAGCTTGCCGTCCACCGGCACCAGGTCGACCAGCGAACGGCCGGCGCGCAGCTGCACCAGGCCGATCTCGTCCTGCCGCCGCTCGATGCGGCAGCCCAGCACGTCGACGTAGAAACGCAGCATCTTGTCCAGGTCGACCACGCGCAGCACGATGTGGTCGATTTCGCGCAGGGTGATCGCGCTCATGCAGCCGGCTGCACCAGGTTGATCAGGTTGCCGCAGCCGTCTTCGAACAGCACCACGGTGACCGGCCCCATCGCCTGCGGCTCGCCGCGAAAGCGCACGCCCTTGGCGGTCAAGCGTGCGAACTCGGCGGCGATGTCGCTGCTGATGAACGCGGTGGCCGGAATGCCGGCCTCGAACAGCGCGCGCTGGTAGTCCCGCGCCGGCGCGAAGGCCATCGGCTCCAGCACCAGCTCGACGCCGTCCGCGCCCTCGGGCGACGTGACGGTCAGCCAGCGGAACGGTCCCATCGGGATGTCATGCTTCTTCTCGAAGCCGAGCGTGTCGGTGTAGAAGGCCAGTGCCTTGTCCTGGTCGTCGACCATCAGGCTGGTGAGCTTGATTTGCATCGGGAGTCTCCAGAAGGGTGTTCAGGCCAGCGCGATCCGGTAGCGCAGGCCCGGGGTGCTGCCGAACGCGGCCGGCTTGGTGAAGCGCTCGAACAGCACGCCGCCGTTGGCCTCGATCACGCGCTGCGAGGCGTGGTTGCTGGGGTCGGTCGTGATCTCGACGAAGGGCAGGCCCTCGGCGCGCGCCAGCGGCAGCATCTGCGCCAGGGCCTGCGTCGCGTAGCCCCGCCGCTGCTTCCAGGGCACCACGTTGTAGCCAATGTGGCCCAGGCAGTACGGCGGTAGTTCGGTTGTGCCACGTTGCCAGCGGCAGCTGATGACGCCAGCGAACTCGCCGTCCCACAGCCACATCTTGAAGCCGGGAATGCGCGCCACCTGGCTGCCATCGGGCAGCGTGACCGGGCCACCTTCCGCGGTGCGGTCTTGCTGCTGCTGGATGAACAGCGGCTCGTCCTGCCGCAGGCGGGCCAGCTCTTCACGCGCGGCGATGTCGCCGCGCTGGCTGTCGGGTGACCAGCCGCGTTCGAGGGCGGCGATGTAGCCGGGCAGGTGGTCGAGGGTGGGGACGACGATTTGCATGAAGTGACAGTGTCGCTGCCGTTGAAAAGGCTTGTTAGATGCCGGGCCTTGCGAGGCTACCGGGCCAGCGGCAGCGTGGCCAGAACGCTGAAGCGGCCGCCTTCGATGCTGCCGACCGACAGCGCGTCGATCGTGGCACGCATGTCCAGGCCGCCGGCATTCAGCCCGTCGCACAAGCCCTTGGCGTGGCGCCGGTCGGGCGAGCTGCCGATCGTGATGTGGGGCGTGTAGGGCAGATCCAACCGCAGGTGATCGGCCAACGCGCCGGTGTACAGGTGGTCGTGCAACAGCGACAGCGCCGCATGCCCCTCGTCGGGCACGAGGAAAACATAGGCCCGCTCGGCCTCGTCGTCGGCACCGAGCATCGCGTAGCGGCAGCGAAACGCTATCGGCGCGGTGCGCTCGCCCACCTGTCGGACATGCGCCACGTAGGCCGGCTCGGGCACCGCGGCGCAGCCGAAGACCAGCGTGACGTGGGCGTCGATTCGCGCGCGCGTGGTTGCGTCGTGCTCGGCGCGAAAGCCATCGATGAACGCCGCGTCGGCGTCGTCGAGGCGTGGAAAGGCGACAGTGAGGAGCCGGCGCACCGCGTCACGCCTCACGCTTCATGTCGCGAAACGCGGCGAACAGCCACGAGCGCATGCCGATCACCAGCGTGTACGGGCGTTTCTGGTCGGGTGGCAGTTTCTGGTCGGCCAGGTGCTGCTGGGCAAAGTCCTGCGCGACGCGCTGCAGCCGTTCGTTGAACAGCGCCGCCAGGCTGCGGCCGATCTGGCCGTGGACCAGCGTCAGCATCTCGCCTTCGCCGTCGAAGCCGCCGGCGTAGTAGTCGGTCACGACCTCTTCGCGGAAGTACTGCATCACCGGCCCATGCGGCCGCCAGCGGAAGGTCTTGGCCACACGCAGCCGGTAGCGGTTCATCGGCCGCAGCTCGATGATGCCGAGCCGGTCGAGCTGCGCCAGGTACTTGATCGCCTCGGCTTCGCTGACGCGGTAGGTGGCGACGATCTGCTCGCAGGTCCATTGGCTGAGGCAACAGATCGCCAGCAGCAACACCTTGCGGTCGGCGACCACCGCACGCTCCTGCTCCAACGTCAGCTCGCTGCGCAGCGGTTGCGCATCGGCGACCTTGCGCGCCAGGTCGGCGAAGTCGAGCTTGAGCACGCGGCAGATCTCGTCGACGCGCACCAGCGGCATGTCGCCCTTGGCAAACATGCGCTTGACGCTCGACTCGGCCATGCCGATGCGCGGCGCCAGCTGGGCATAGGTGAGGCCGGCGAGCTTCAGCTCGGTCTTGATCTGCTCGACCAGGGCCTGGGTGGTGGACATGCGTTCAGCTCCCTCCGCTCGAACCACGTTCGAGACCAGTAGTAGCGCCACAGGATACCGCCTGGCTCGCGCCCGGCCACTCGGCAGCGCCAGGCGGAACTTTGGTGCCCACCGCAGCGAGCATGCCGCGCCATGAACGATTCGTCCTCCTTCCACCCGCACCGCCGCCGCGCGCTGTGCTGCGGCGCCGCGGCCATCGCCGGCCTGTTCACCAGCCTGGCCGCGCAGGCCGAGGCCACCCCACCGGCCATGCCCTGGCAAGCCTGGCCCGCCCCGCTGGCCGATCTGCTGCACCAGACCTTCGAAGGCCTGGACCCCGCCGCGCTGTGGGACGTGCACACCCATCTGCTCGGCAACGGCGACAGCGGCTCGGGCTGCAGCATCCATGCGTCGATGACCGAAGGCTGGCACCCGCTGGAGCGACTGCGGCGCACGGCCATCATGCAAGCCGCCGGCGTGCCGGGCGAGGCGCTGGGCGAGGGCGGCGTCGACCGCGCCTACGTCGAACGGTTGCGCAGGCTCGCGGCCGGCTTCCCGCCCGGCGCACGCTGGCTGCTGTTCGCCTTCGACCGCGCGCTGGACGACCAGGCCCGCGAGCGGCCCGACTGGACCACCTTCCACGTGCCCGATGCCTACGCGCAGCAGGTGGCCGCGGCCACGCCCGATCGCTTCGGCTGGGTCGCGTCGATCCACCCGCTGCGCCCCGATGCGCTCGAACGACTGGACCGGGCGATTGCCGGCGGCGCACTGGCCATCAAGTGGCTGCCGAGCGCGATGGCGATCGACCTGCGCGACCGCCGGCTCAGCGCCTTCTATGCGCGGCTGGCCGCGAGCCGCACGCCGCTGATCGTGCACTGCGGCGAAGAAAAGGCCGTGCCCGGCGCCGGCCGCGACGAGCTGGGCAACCCGCTGCTGGTGCGCGCACCGCTGCGGGCGGGGGTTCGCGTCATCGTCGCGCACTGCGCCTCGCTCGGCCAGGCGCTGGACCTGGACCAGCGGCGCCCGACGATGCGCCCCGCCTTCGATCTGTCGCCAGGCTGATGGACGAGCCGGCGTGGCGCGACCAACTGCTGGGCGACATCTCGGCGCTGTTCCAGGTCAACCGCAGCGCCGACGCCTGGCGCACGGTGCTGCAACGCGCCGACTGGCACCCGCGCCTGCTGCACGGCTCGGACTACCCGCTGCCCGGCGTCGGGCTGCTGTACTCGACCGCACGGCTGGTGCACGAAGGCCTGCTGGACGCCAACGACGTCGCGCCGCTGGAACGCCTGCGCCGCCACAACCCGCTGCTGTTCGACCTGGCCCTGAAGCGCCGCGTGGCGTGGCGCGGCGAGCGGCTGTCGCCGCTGGTGTTCGACACCCGCTGGCACTTCGTGCAGGCCCCGGCAGGTATCGCTTGACGATACCCAACTGCGCGTTCGGCGCTACAGCCGCACCCGAAATGGAACTTTCGTGTCGAGCTGTCGCAGCATGCACCCATGTTCAACAGCCCCAGAGGCACCCGTATGAGTACCCCGTCACCCCGCTTCATCGTCCGCCGCGACACCAAGGCCTGGCGCGCCCAGGTCTGGATCTCGTTCGGTGTGTCGATCGCGGTCTGTGCCACCGGCCTGGCCTGGCTGCCGGGTGAAGACCTGGACCGGGCCTTCATGGTGATGGGTTATGTGTTCTGCCTCAGCTCGGCCTTCGCGCTGGCCAAGTATGTGCGTGACCTGGAGATGCGCGGCCCCAACGGCGACACGCCGATGTGGAACCTGGTGGTCTGGGGCGGTTTCGGCCTAGCGATGGGCCTGACCGGCTGGGGCCTGTGGCGCATGACGATCAACCCGACCTACAAGGCCTATCTGCTGGTCAGCTGGTTGTTCCTGATCTCGAGCGCCTTCACACTGGCCAAGACGCTGCGTGATGCCTTCGAAGCCGACCGCGCCGAGGCCTCGCTGCACCACCACCGCGAGCCGCGTGGCGAAGCGGCCGACCGCAACGCCTGACCCTGGAGCCGCCCCATGAACACGTCATCGATCAAGAAAGCCACCACCATGTCCACCCGCTCGCTGTTCTGCGCCACGGCCTTGGCGCTGGCGCTCGCCGCCGCCACCTCGCCGGCACAGGCCCATGACCCGTCGAGAGACTTGAGCGCGGCCTCGGGCCTGTCGCTGTCGGTGCCGGTCGCGATCTCGGTCGCGGCCCCGTCGGCGGTGCTGGTCAGCGGCGCGGCCTTCACCGTCGTCGCGGTCGAGGCGCTGGCCGAGGGCACCGTGTGGGTGCTGGAGCGCGCGTCGGACGGCGTGCGCTTCTCGGTGCGCTTCGGCAGCCAGGTGGCCGGCGCGTCGGTGGTGGTGGCCGGCACGCTGGTGGTCGCCAGCGTGGTGGCGGCCGGCTGCGTGCTGTCGGCCGCCGGCGAGGCGATCGCCTTCATCCCCAATGAGATCGGCCGTGCGCTGATCTATGACGAACGGATCACCCGATGAGCGCGCTCCATTCACCGCGCCGCGCGCTCGTGGCGCTGGCCGCGGCCGCCGTCCTGGCGCTGCCCGCGGCCCACGCCGGCCAGACCTGCGAAGAAGGCAAGCTGACCGGTCGCGAGCTGGCCGCCGGCATGGAGCTGGCTGCCCACACCGCCGACAAGCTCAATGCCTCGGGCGCCAAGGTGGTGCTGCTGGCCCGCGCCGGGCAGGACCTGTCGAAATACGGCCTGCGCTGGTCACACCTGGGCCTGGCCTACAAGGACGACTCGGCCGGCGGCGCCTGGCGCATCGTGCACAAGCTCAACGCCTGCGGCACCGACCATGCCGATGTGTTCCGCCAGGGCCTGGGCGAGTTCTTCAACGACCGGCCGTTTCGCTACGAAGCCGCGTTCGTGGCGCTGTCGCCCGAGCTGCAGGACCGCGTGCTGCCGCTGCTGCGCGACAACACCGCCGTGACCCGGCTGCACACGCCGCGCTACAGCATGGTGGCCTATGCCTACGCCACGCGCTACCAGCAGTCCAACCAATGGGCACTGGAGACGCTGGCGATGGCGATCGAGCCGGCCAACACCAGCCGTGCCCAGGCCCAGGCCTGGCTGCGCAACCAGGGCTACCGGCCCAGCGTGATGCACATCGACACCTTCACCCGGCTCGGCGCCCGGCTGACGCGGGCCAACGTCGAATTCGACGACCACCCGACCGGCGACCGCTTCGCCGGCCACATCGCCACGGCCACCGTCGATTCGATCTTCGACTGGCTCAGCCGCACGCAGCGCGGCGGCGCCATGCAGACCGTGCGCTAGCAGCGCGGCCGCAACACTCGCCAACCCCGATCGGCAGCGCCACCGCGCTGCGGCATCATCCAGCCCCATCGCTCTTGAGTCAGCGCAGGGCCGATCCCCGGCTGACTCAACCCCCTCGGGGGGCCTGGCGCGAAGCGTCAGGTCAGGGGGCCCTTTCTTTTCCAGCGAGGTTTGTCCATGTCCACCCCCTCCAGCCCCGGCCCGGCCCACGAAAGCAGCCAGTTCGCGCTGCTCGGCCAGCGCCGCTTCGCCCCCTTCTTCTGGACCCAGTTCCTCGGCGCCGCGAACGACAACATCTTCAAGTTCGCCTTCACGGTGCTGGTGACCTACCAGCTGAGCCTGTCGTGGCTGCCGGGGAAGATGGCAGGCCTCGTGATCGGCGCCGTCTTCATCGCACCGTTCCTGCTGTTCTCGGCCACCTCGGGCCAGCTGGCCGACAAGTACGACAAGGCGACGCTGACGCGGCTGGTGAAGAACCTCGAGCTGCTGATCATGGTGCTGGGCGCGGTGGGCCTGTTCACCACGCTGGTGCCGCTGCTGCTGGGCTGCATCTTCCTGCTCGGCCTGCACAGCACGCTGTTCGGCCCGGTCAAGTACGCCTACCTGCCGCAGCACCTGAACGAGCACGAGCTGACCGGCGGCAACGGCATGATCGAGATGGGCACCTTCGTCGCGATCCTGCTCGGCAACCTGGCCGGCGGCGTGCTGATCGCGCTGCCGGCCGACGCCTGGCTGCCGGGCACCCAGGCCGTCGCGCTGGTCTGCCTGGCGCTGGCTGTCGTCGGCCGGCTGGTCGCGCAGGCCGTGCCGGCCACGCCGTCGACCGCGCCGGGGCTGAAGGTCAACTGGAACCCGGTGAGCGAAACCTGGCGCAACCTGAAGCTGGCGCACGAAGGCGTCGCCGTCTTCCGCTCGCTCCTCGGCATCTCGTGGATGTGGTTCTTCGGCGCGGTGTTCCTGAGCCAGTTCCCGGCGTTTGCGAAAGACGTGCTGCACGGCAACGAGCAGGTCGCCTCGCTGCTGCTGGTGGTGTTCTCGCTCGGCATCGCCACCGGCTCGCTGCTGTGCGAAACGCTGAGCCGCCGCCATGTCGAGATCGGCCTGGTGCCGCTGGGCGCGATCGGCATGAGCGTGTTCGCGGCCGACCTGTACCTGGCCTCGCGCGGCCTGGGCGCGAACAGCAGTGGCACGATGACGGTCGGCGCCTTCATCACGCAGCTGGCCCACTGGCGCGTGCTGGCCGACCTGTTCGCGCTGTCGCTGGCCGCCGGCCTGTACAGCGTGCCGATGTACGCGCTGATCCAGCTGCGCTCGCCGCCCAGCCACCGTGCCCGCATCATCGCGGCCAACAACATCCTCAACGCGCTGTTCATGATCGGCAGCAGCCTGATCGTCGGTGCACTGCTGTCGGCGGGCGTCAGCATCCCCGAGGTCTTCGGCCTGATCGCGCTGGCCAACCTGGTGGTCGGCGGCTACATCTTCCTGCTGGTGCCCGAATACCTGCTGCGCTTTCTGGCCTGGGTGCTGTCGCGCTTCGTCTACCGGCTGCGCCTGATCGGCGACGAGCACATCCCGGCCACCGGCGCGGCGGTGATCGTCTGCAACCACGTCAGCTTCGTCGACGCAGTGCTGCTGATGGCGGCGAGCCCGCGGCCGATCCGCTTCGTGATGGACCACCGCATCTTCAAGGTGCCGGTGCTGGGCTGGATGTTCAAGCTGGCCAAGGCGATCCCGATCGCGCCGCGCGGTGAAGACCCGGCCGCCTACGAGGCCGCGTTCGCCGCCGCCGATGCGGTGCTGGCCGATGGTGAGCTGATCGGCATCTTTCCCGAGGGCGGCATCACCAACGACGGCAACCTGCAGCCGTTCAAGGGCGGCGTGATGAAGATTCTCGAGCGCCGGCCGGTGCCGGTGGTGCCGGTGGCGCTGGTCAACCTGTGGGGCTCGTTCTTCTCGCGCGCCGAAGGGGGCCGGGCGATGGTCAAGCCTTTCCGCCGCGGGCTGTTCAGCCGCGTCAGCGTGGTGGCGGCCCCGCCGATGGCGCCCGAGCAAGTCACGCCGGACGGCCTGCGCGCCACCGTGCACGGCCTGCTGCAGGCCCATGGCGAGCCGGTGCTGCTGCCGGCCGCGGCATGAACGCCGAGTCGCGCCTGGGCCGCCAGGGCTTCTGGATCACCAGCGTGCTGGTCTGGGCCGCGTTCTTCGGCTTGCAGCCGCTGCTGGCCGGCTGGCCGACGCTGGGCCTGGCCTGGGCCGCGGCGGCGTTGCTGGTGCTGGTGGTGTTGATGCGCGCGCGGCTGCTCGACCGCGGCCTGAGCCCCTGGTGGCTGCTGGCCCTGGCGGTGCCGGTGCTCGGCGCGCTGTGGTTGTTCTGGGAGCTGGCCTGCCGCCAGGCCCATGACGCAGGGGTGCCGCGCCGATGACACGACGACTGCCCCAAGCGCCACGCCGCGCCGTGGCGCTGCTGGTGATCGGCCTGGCCGCGTGGGCCGGTGTCTCGGCGGCCGACGGCCTGTCGCGCACGCCCGACGAGCACCGCCGCGGCGGTGTGCAGACCTACCGCAGCCTGCCCGAATGGCGGCCGGTGCAAAGCCAGGCCGAGCTGGCCGACTACCTGGCCGCGCAGCGCGCGCCGAGCGCGTTTCCGTTCTTCAGCCAGGTGGCGCAGTTCTGGCAAAGCTACGGCGAGATCAGCCAGGCCACGCCCAGCCAGACCTTCGACGCCGGCTACCACCTGCGCTCGATCATGATCGGCCTGCAGACCAGCGCAGAGTACAGCCTGAAGGCCTGCTACGAGGCCACCGTGGGCCGACTGGCCGAGGCCAGCGCGACCGGCCCGACCGCCGAGGAGCAACTGGCCGCGCGCGTCGCCCAGGACCACGCCACGTTCATCCGCAGCCGGCCAGCGCGAGAGTACGACTACGGCGCCCGCTTGAAAGAGCTGTGGCAGGCCACGCCGCTGTGGGGTGACGACCTGCTGCGCAAATGGGAGCGGCGCTTTGCCCTCAGCACCGAATACGGCGCGAAGGCCGCCTACGGCTGGCTGATGCAGCAGGTCGACAAGCCCGCGTCACCGCCACCGCCCGCCACCACCGCGCTGCTGCTGGACCGCTGGCCCAGCGGCGCCGCCGAGTTGCCGGCGATGAAGCGCCTGCGCGACCTGGGCACCGGCGTGCTGGTCAGCGTGCCGCGCCGCGGCGGCTTCACCCACCATGCCGGCGTGCTGGCGCGCCAGGGCGTGCAGATCGCCGAGGTGGCCGGCAACCAGGGCCCGATCCTCGTCAGCCTGCTGACCCCGCGTGACGCAGCGCCGGTGGCCGAGGCGCGGCTGCTGTTCGCGCAGCCGGTGCTGACGCGGCCCGACACCGAGCGGCGCTGGCTGACGGTGCCGGTGCCGCAGCTGGCCGACGCACTGCGCGCCTGGACGGCGCGGCCCGAGTTGCAGGTCGAGCACCTGTACGACTACTGACGCATCGCGACCACCCCGTCACGCCAAAGGAGCTTCGATGCCACCCACCCCCAACGACACGCCCTCGCCCCTGGGGCGTGCGGTGGTCATGCTGCTGCTGATCCTGGCGGTCTGCGGCCTGGGCTTGGTCACGCTGTGCGGCGGCGTGTTCACGGTCGCCGGCATGGGCGGCGGCGAATACATCGGCGGCGTCTGGATCATCTCGGTGCCGTCGCTGCTGATCGGCGGCTGGCTGTTCTACCTCTGTGCGCGCCAGCTGCGCCGGCTGTGGCTGGCTGCACCGCCAGCACCGACGCCACCGACGCCACCGACGCCACCCTCGGCGGGCGATGATCACTGAGCTGCACACCGCGGCGTGGGTGCACACCACGTTCGAGTACCTCGGCATCGCCACCGGTGCCTGGCTCTGGCGCCGCACGCTGCGCACGCAACAGCTCGGTGGCCCGCTGTCGGACCGCAACTTCGCCGTCGTCGTCGGCCTGCTGCTCGGCGCGGCGATCGGCAACAAGGCGGTGTACCTGGTCGAGCGGCCCGATGTCGCCCTGGCGATCTGGCACGGCCAGGCACTGTGGCCGGGCCAGAGCATCGTCGGCGGGCTGCTGGGCGGCTTGATCGGCGTCGAACTCGCCAAGTGGGCCAGCGGCCAGACACGCAGCACCGGCGACGCGCTGGTGCTGCCGCTGGTGGCCGGCATCACGATCGGCCGCATCGGCTGTTTTCTGGCCGGGCTGCACGACGACACCTACGGCCTGCCCACGACGCTGCCCTGGGGCGTCGACCTCGGTGACGGCGTGGCGCGCCACCCGTCGCCGCTGTACGAGATCGCGTTCCTGGGGGCGCTGGGCACGTGGCTGTGGCGCACGCGTGAGCGATGGGCCGCGGTGCCCGGCCTGCAGTTCAAGCTCTTTCTCGGCGGCTACCTGCTGTGGCGGCTGCTCGGTGACGGCCTGAAGCCGGTTCGCCAGCCCTACCCCTTCGGCCTGTCCGGCATCCAGTGGGTGTGCGGCGTCGCGTTGCTGTTCTACGCCCCGCTGGTGTGGCGCGCGATCGGCCGCCTGCCCCCCAAGGCCCGAACCGAGGCCCGCACCACATGAGCGACCGCAAGACCCGCCCCTACCTCTTCTACGACACCACGCAGTCGGTGTGCACCACCTGCCTTCGCCAGATCGAGGCCAAGATCGTCTTCAAGGACGGGCGTGTCTACATGGACAAGTGGTGTCCGGTGCACGGCACCGAGCGTGTGCTGATGAGCGACGACGTCGCCTACTACCGGCTGTGCCGCGAGGTCTTCGTCAAGCCGCCCGAGATGCCGCAGCGCTTCGAGACGACGATGCGCCACGGCTGCCCCTACGACTGCGGGCTGTGCCCGGACCACATGCAGCACAGCTGCCTGGCGGTGGTCGAGATCACCGACCACTGCAACCTGCGTTGCCCGACCTGCTACGCATCGTCTGGCCCCGAGCGGCTGACGCACCGCAGCTTCGACGAGGTGCTGGCGATGCTCGACGCGGTGGTGGCCAGCGAAGGCCAGGCCGACGTGGTGCAGATCAGCGGCGGCGAGCCCACGCTGCACCCGCGATTTTTCGACATCCTCGACGCGGCGAAGGCTCGGCCGATCCGCCACCTGATGCTCAACACCAACGGCATCCGCCTCGCGCAGGAGCCGGGCTTTGCCGAGCGGCTGGCGAGTTACGCGCCCGGCTTCGAGGTGTACCTGCAGTTTGATTCACTGCGCCGCGAGCCGCTGCTGGACCTGCGCGGCGCCGACCTGCGCCGCATCCGGCAAGAGGCGCTCGACAAGCTCAATGCGCTGAACCTGTCGACCACGCTGGTGATGACCGTCAAGCGCGGTGTCAACGACGACGAGATCGGCGAGGTCATCCGCTTTGCCGCACAGCAGCGCTGCGTGCGCGGCGTGACGCTGCAGCCGGTGCAGGACGCCGGCCGCGTCGACGCCTACGACGCCACGAAACACCGGCTGACGGTCAGCGAAATCCGCCGCCGCATCGTCGAGCAATCGGGCCTGTTCAGCGCCGAAGATGTGGTGCCCGTGCCCTGCAACCCCGACACACTGGCGATGGCCTATGCGCTGCGTACCGACGACAACACGCTGCAGCCGCTGACGCGTTTTCTCGACCCGCGCACGCTGGTCGAAGGGGCCGGCAACACGATCGTCTTCGAGCACGACGCGTCGTTGAAGCAGCAGGTGTTCAAGCTCTTCTCGACCAACCACTCGCCCGAGTCGCAGGCCAGCTGCCTGAGCGACCTGATGTGCTGCCTGCCGAAGGTCGCCGCGCCGGCGGCGCTCGATTACACCAAGGTGTTCCGCGTGCTGATCGTGCAGTTCATGGACGCCCGCGGGCTCGACATCCGCGCGCTGAAAAAGAGCTGCATCCACATGGCCCAGCCCGACGGCCGGATGGTCCCGTTCGAGAGCCACAACATCTTCTACCGCGACGAGCGGGCGCTGACGCTGGCCGCGCTGCGCGCCGAGCTCGACCGTTTCCACCAGGCCCGGCGCGGCGCCGTGCCGATCGTCGCGTCGTAGCCCGGGCGGGCAGACCGCTGGCAAGCGACGTGCCGGCCACACTACACTGCAACGGTCGAACGCCCAAAAGGGTGGTGCCCATCGCCACCCCATAACACCGCGCCGACACGCCCCGCCTCACGGTTTCGATGAAACGAGATCGCACCATGCCGATTGGCCGCGCCATCGCCATTGCCGCCGCCGGGCTGGCCGGCCTGTTGGCCGCCAGCGCCAGCGCTGCGGCTGAAGAGACCTGGGACTACCGTGTCGTACCCGGCGACACGCTGATCGGAGTGCGCGACCGCCTGCTGGTGCCCGGCAGCGACTGGCGCGTGCTGCAGCGGCTGAACCACGTCGACAACCCGCGCCGGCTGATGCCCGCCAGCACGCTGCGCATCCCGCTCAAGATGCTGCGCCTGCAGCCGCTGTTCGCCGACGTGCTGTACACCCATGGCGACGTGCGCGTCGAGCGCGCCGGCGCCACCGCGCAGCCGCTGGCCGGCGGCGAGCGCGTCAACACCGGCGACCTGGTGCGCACCGGCCCGCAGTCGTCGACCGTGCTGCGCTTCGGCGACGGCGCCCGTGTGGTCGTGCGGCCCGACAGCCTGCTGCGGGTCGAGCAGTCGGCGCGGCTGGGCAGCAGCCCCACGGTCGACACCCGGCTGCGGCTGGACAGCGGCGGCGCCGACACCCAGGTGCCCAAGCAGAGTGCGCGGCGCTTCGAGATCCGCACGCCGGTGGCCAACCTGGGCGTGCGCGGCACCGAATTCCGCACCCGGGCCAGCGCCGAGCAGACGGCCGTCGAGGTGCTGGAGGGCAACGTCGCCGCCACCGGCACCGGCACCCAGGGCGTCAACGCCGGCTTCGGCACGGTGGCCACCGCGCAGGCGGTGAGCGCCGCCTCGCCGCTGCTGGCGGCGCCCGAGCTGGCGCAGCTGCCGCGCCGCATCGACCGCCTGCCGCTGAACCTGCCGTGGGTGTCGAGCGCCGACGCCGGCACCCGCTACCGGGCCCAGGTGGTCGACGCGCAGCGGCCCGACCAGCTGCTGCTCGACGGCCTGTTCACCGGCCACGCCGCGCGCTGGAGCGACGACCTGCCCGATGGCGACTACCTGCTGCGCGTGCGCGCCGTCGACAGCCGCGGCCTCGAAGGCCGCGATGCCACCGCCGCCTTCACGCTGAAGGCGCGGCCCGAGCCGCCGTTCACCACCGAGCCCCGGGCCGGCCAGCGCACCGCCGACGAGACCATCGGCTTCGGCTGGACGATCCACCCCGGCGCGGCCCGCTATCGCCTGCAAGTGGCCGACACGCCCGATTTCGCCCAGCCGCGCGTCGACCGCGACGACGTGACCGGCCACACGCTGAGCCTGCCGCTGCCGGTGGGCACCCACCACTGGCGCATGGCCAGCATCCGCGCCGACGGCGACACCGGCCCCTGGGGCGATCCGCAGCAGGTGACCCGCGTCGCCCTGCCGCCGCCGCCCGAAAGCCAGCCCCCGCAGACCACCGGCGACGGCGTGCTGCTGGTCTGGCGCGAATCGGCCGGCGCCCACTACCAGGTGCAGGTGGCGCGCGAGGCCGGCTTTGCCGAGCTGCTGCACGACGAGCAGGTCGACACGCCGCAGTGGCTGCTGCGCGCGCCGCCGGCGGGGCGCTACTTCGTCCGTGTCCGCTCGGTCGACGCCGACGGTTTTGCCGGGCCGTTCGGCGCGCCGCAGCAGGTCGACGTGCCCTCCTCACTGACCTGGCTGTGGATGCTGCTGCCGCTCGTGCTGCTGCTGTGAGCCCCACCCCGGCGGCACGTGAACCGATCGCCTGGGTGCCGCTGGGCGCCTGGCTGGTCGGGCTGCTGCTGGCCTGGACACCGCTGCAGGCGCTGCTGTCGCAGCCGATGGTCGATTGGCAGCTGCGGCGCGTGGCGCCCACCGCGCCGCCGGCAGGCGTGGTGGTGGTCGACATCGACGAGGCCTCGCTGCAGGCCTTGAAGCCGGTGTTCGGCAACTGGCCGTTCAAGCGCGGCGTCTATGCGCTGGCGATCGAGCAGCTGCGCGAGGCCGGCGCCAGCGCGATCGCGATCGACCTGCTGCTGGCCGACGCACACGAAGGCGACGAGGCGCTGGCCCAGGCGATCGCCCGGCCCGGCGCGCCGGTGGTGCTGGCCGCCGCCGGCCTGCGCCAAGCGCCGGACGGCACGGCCCCGCCAGCCGCCACCACGTCGCAACCGCCCGACCCGCCCGCCCGCGCGTGGCCGGCCTTCGCGATGCCGGCCGACAGCCTGCTGAAGGCCTGGCCTGGCGCGCCCCGCATCGGCGTGATCACCGCCCCGCTGGACGACGACGGCCGGCTGCGCCGGCTGCCGCTGTGGCACGAGGCGCAGGGCCGGCGGCTGCCGCTGATGCCACTGGCCGTGTGGTCGGCGCTGCAGCCGGGCGCGGCGCCGCAGGCGCGCGATGTCGATGGCGAGGGCCTGATCCGCGTCGCCTTCGCCGGCAACAAGGCGGCCGTGCCGACGCTGCCGTTTGCCGACGTGGCGCGCCCGGCCCTGGGGCTGGCCTCGGCCGATGCGCTGAAGCAGGCGGTGCAGGGGCGCGTCGTGTTCATCGGCAGCACGGCTTCGCTGGCCGACAACGTGATGACTGTCAGCGGCCAGCTGGGCGGTACCGCGGTGCTGGCCCAGACCTTCGACGCGATGCGCCAGGACCGCCTGCTGCGCCCGCCCGGCCCGGGGCCGCAGGCGCTGCTGATGGCCATGGCGCTGCTGCCGGCGCTGTGGACCTGGCGCCGCGGGCGCGCCCGCGGCGGGGCCGACGCGGTGGCGGCCGGCCTGGCCGCGGCGGCGGTCGTCGGCGCCGGGCTGGCGATGCTGTGGGGCTTGCGCATCGTCACGCTGTGGGCCGCGCCGCTGGCGGTGGCCGCTGCGGGCTGGCTGCTGGCCGAGGCCGCGCGCCAGCATGCGCAGCTGCTGACCAACCGCCGGCTGGCCTACGAGCGCGCCGTGGCCGCCGCCGCCAACAAGGCCAAGAGCGAGTTCCTGGCCAACGTCAGCCACGAGATCCGCACGCCGATGAACGCCTTGCTCGGCGTGGCCGAGCTGCTGGCCGAGTCCGAGCTGACGCCGCAGCAGCGGCAGCAGGTGCAGATCTTTCGCGAGGCCGGCCGCACGCTGCAGGAGTTGATCAACGACCTGCTCGACCTGTCGAAGATCGAGGCCGGCCGGCTCGAGCTGCACAGCGCGCCGTTCTCGCTACACCACACGCTCGAACGCCTGATCGCGCTGCAGCGTGCCAACGCCGAACAGAAGGGCCTGCAGCTGGCGCTCGACATCGCCGCCCAGGTGCCCGACGCGGTCGTCGGCGACCGCCAGCGGCTGGAGCAGGCGCTGAACAACCTGCTCGGCAACGCGATCAAGTTCACCTCGCAAGGCAGCGTGCGGCTGCGCGCCGAGCCGGTGCCGCACAGCCCCACCGGCGAGCTGCGGCTGAGCGTGGTCGACAGCGGCATCGGCATCGCACCGAGCAAGCTCGAAGCGATCTTCGACCCCTTCACCCAGGCCGAGGGCGGCATCTCGCGCCACTACGGCGGCACCGGGCTGGGCCTGTCGATCACGCGCAGCCTGGTCCAGCTGATGGGCGGGCGGGTCGAGGTGCGCAGCGTGCCGGGCCAGGGCAGCACCTTCACGTTGACGCTGCCGCTGCCGCCCGCGCCCGCGACCGCAGTGCCGGCGATGGCCGCCACGGCCGGTGTCGGCGGCGCGCGGCCGGCCGCGGCCAGCGCGCAGGCCGAGCCGCACCTGCTGCTGGCCGAGGACAACGAGGTCAACGTCTACCTGTTCCAGGCGATGCTGGCCGGCCAGGGCTGGCGCATCGATGTCGCGCCGAACGGGCCGACCGCCGTCGAGCTGGCGCAGCGCCACGCCTACGACCTGATCTTCATGGACGTGCAGATGCCCGGCATGGACGGCCTGAGCGTGACGCGCGAGCTGCGCCGCTTCGAGCGCGTCAGCGGGCGGGCGCGGGCGCCGGTGGTGGCGCTGACCGCCAACGCCTACGAGCGCGACGTGCTCGACAGCGCCGCCGCCGGCTGCGACATGCACATGGCCAAGCCGTTCACCAAGGCCGATCTGCTGGCCGTGCTGGCGCGCTTTGCGCCGGCGGTGCCGGCCGCTGCCGCGCGGCCGGCCGCGGCCCCGCCGCCGCCGCCGGCGGTGATCGACGCACCGCGGGCCCTGGCCCGGCTGGGGGCCGACGCCGCGCGCTACCCGCAGATGCGGGCCCACGCCAAGGTCTTCGTCGACCGCTGGGCGCAGGACTTTGCCGCCGCCTCGGCGCAGGGCCGCGGCGAGCTGCGCCTGGGGCTGGTGCGCGACCTGCACCAGATCGCCGACGGCATCGGCGCCCAGGCGCTGGCCAATGCCGCCTCGCAGCTCGAAGAGGCGATCGCGGCGCCCCGCCCGGTCGAGGCCCAGGCCGCGGCGCTGGCGCGGGTCGAGGCCGAGATCGCGCCGGTGATCGTCGAGCTCACGCTCGGCACGCCGGCCCCCGGGGCCGCCTCGACGGTTTGAGCCGGCAGCCACTGCGGTGATCGCTCTCACACACCGTGAGGGGTGCGTAATCCCACGTACGCAAACTCCGCAAGCGCGAGGCGGCCAGAGTGCAACACTACGCGCCGCCGCGCCGGCTTTTCAGGCGCACGCGCCGCGCAGGCAAAGGAGCCCAGGCGATGCAGGTGCTCAACAGTCGCTTCAAGTTCCCGCTCAGGGCCCTGGTTCGCTGGCCGTGGTCGGCTCGCAGCGCCGAAGTGGCGCAATTGCGCGCAGACCTGGCCCACGCGCGTGACGCCGCTGCCGAGGCGCAACGCACGCGCCACGCCTGCCTCACCCGCACGACCCACGAGTTGCGCACGCCGCTGAATGCAGTGCTCGGCTACGCCGAGCTGCTGCACACCGAGGCCGGCCTGACGGCCAAGCAGGCCCATGGCCTGAAGATCATCGAACAGGCCGGCCACCACATGCTGACGCTGGTCGACGAGATCCTCACGCTGTCGTGCCTGGAGACGGGCTCGTTGGTGCTGCACGATGCGCCGCTGCGGCTGCCGACCTGGCTCGACAACGTGACCGACTTCGTGCGGCCGCAGGCGGCACACAAGCGGCTGGTGCTGCGGCTCGACGCGCCGGCGCTGCCGAATGGCGTGAGGGTCGACGCGCAGCGCCTGCGCCAGGTGCTGCTGAACCTGTTGGCCAACGCCGTGCGCTTCACCGACGAAGGCGAGGTGGTGCTGCGTGTGCGCACCGCCACCGGCCCCGCGGGCATGGCCCGGCTGCAGTTCGAGGTGGCCGACACCGGTGTGGGCATCGCACCGCAAGACCTGCCCAAGCTGTTCCGGCCGTTCCACCAGGTCGGCGATGCCGCGCGACACGCCGGCGGCACCGGCCTCGGCCTGGTGATCAGCCGCCAGCTGGTGCGTGCGATGGGCGGTGAGCTCGACGTGCGCAGCGCGCCCGGTCACGGCACCAGCTTCACCTTCACGCTCGACCTGCCGCTGGCGGTGCCCGGCGCGCCGCCCGCCACGGTGAGTGAGGCATCGACCGCCGCGGCCACCGCGCCGACCAGCTGACCGACGGTCTCGACATCACCACCGGGGCGGTAGCTGACACCCAGCCGCACGACGACCAGGTCGAGGCTGGGCACGATGACGATGAACTGGCCCAGGTAGCCGCGGACGAAGAAGGCTTCGGCCGGTGCGCCGGGCAGGCCCCAGCGGCCCGGCAGCGGGTGGCGGTCGTGGCGGTGGTTGAGCCAGAAGCCGCGGCCGTAGCCGGCGTCCAGCGTCGGTGTGCGGGCCTCGGCCACCCAGCCTTCGGGCAGCAGGCGCTGGCCGTCGACGACCCCATCGTGCAGGTACAGCAGGCCGAAGCGGGCCCAGTCGCGGGCACTCGCGAAGAAAAGGTTGGCGCCCATCGGTGTGCCGGTCGCGTCCAGCGTCAGCACCGTGTGGCGCATGCCCAGCGGCGCCAGCAGCTCACGTTCGGCGAAGGCGTTGAAGCCGTCGGCGTCGCCGCCGTTCAGGTCGCGCAGCAGGCGCGACAGCACCGTCCAGCCGGCGTTGCTGTAGGCGAAGTGGGTGCCGGGCGCGGCTTCGGCGGGCAGGCTGACGGCGAACGCCGCGGGGTCGGGCTCGACATGCCACATGCGGGTCGCGCCGTCCCAGCCGCGGCTGGCCTCGTCCCACGGCAGGCCGCTGGCGTTGGCCAGCAGCAGGTTGGGCGTGATCGCCGCGCGCGGGTCGCCCGGTGAATGCCACGCCGGCACCGCCACCGGCGCGTTCGGATCGAGCCGGCCCTGGCGCACCAGCACACCGACCAGCGCATGCACCACCGACTTGCTGACCGAGTGGCCGGCCAGCGGCGTGTCGGGCGTGATGTCGGGCGCGTAGCGCTCGGCCAGGATGCGGCCGTGCTGCACCACCAGCACCGCCTGGGTGCGGCGGGGTGCGGCGCCGGCTTCTTCGGCGAAGGCCGCCTCGACCGCGGCGGCGATGCGCGGGTCGGCCGGCGCGACCGGTGCCGCCAGGCCCGGGAACGGGTCGGGCCGCTCGACACGGCGGATCGGCGCCGGCACGACCGGCGCCACGTCGCCATGCGCCACGGTGCAGCCGCCGCCTTCGCGCCAAACGGCCCGGCCCAGCGCCCGGCCGGCAAAGGTGGTGCGCACCTCGTGGCGCTCGGCATCGACCTCGCTGCGCAGGCCCCAGGCGATCAGGCCCATGCCGCCGGCCGGGCGCATCTCGTCGGCATCGGCGCGCTGCGGGTCGATCCGCGAGACGAAGGCGGCGTTGCACATCACCTCGCTGGTGCCGGCGGTGGCGATGCGCACCGCGCGCACCGGCGGGAAATCGGCGCAGCCGGCCAGGCCTGCGGTCAAGGTCGAGGCGCTGGCGAGCTCCAGCGCCAGGCGTTTCAGGGTCCACCCCATGGTTCGAGTCCACACCGGGAGCGACGGCCCCCGTTCGTGGCGCATCGTCGCGAAGCCTCGGCGCCCGGTCTGGCCGATGGCTGACCACCGCTGGCCGATTGCAGCAATCGGCGCGGGATTTCAGCTTTCGGCCAGGGCCTGCTGGCGGAATTCGGTCGGGGTGAGGCCCGTGTCGGCCTTGAAGGCGCGGTTGAACGGGCCGATCGACTGGAAGCCGGCGTCCAGCGCGATCGTCAACACCGGCAGCGTGCGCCGGGCCGGGTCGGCCAGCGCGGCCTTGGCCTCGGCCAGCCGGTGGCCATTGGCGAAGGCGCTGAAGTTGCGGTGGCCCAGGCGCTGGTTGATGACCCTTCGCAGCCGGTATTCGGGCACCCCCAGGCGCTGGGCCAGCGTGGCCAGCGTCAGGCCCTCGCTGCGGTGCGGGCGTTCGGTCGCCATCAGGGTCTGCAGCGCCTCGGCCAGCGCCTGGTCGGCCTGCTCGGTCGGGTCGACGGTCGGGGGTGGCTTGGGCTCGCTCGGGGCCGGCGGCGGCGTCTCAGTCGTTGGCCGCGGTGCCGGTGCCAGCGAAGCGAACAATTCGCTCGGCCGCAAACGCAACAGGCTGGCCGCCAGCGCCGCGACGATCGCCAGCAGCCACACGCTGTCCACCCCGGCCCACGCCGCCGACAGCACCCCCTGCGGCGACGCCCAGCGCACCCCCAGCATGCCCAGGGTGTAGACGCTGCCGGCCACGACGACGAACCAGCGCAGCCGGCGCCGGCGCTCGACCAGGTCGTCGCGCCAATGCGCCAGCGCGGCCGCCACCACCCAGGCCACGCACACCAGCGGCACCCAGCGCAGCACCTGGGTCAGCACCACCTCGGCCGTCACCACCTCGGCCGGCCCGCCCGGCCACGCCCCCGCGCAACGCGCGGCGGCCAGCACGACCAGCGCGCCCCACGCCAGCCCATGCCACACGCGCCAGCGCGCCGCATCGTCGAACAAGGCGCGGGCAAACAACGCGAACAGCAGCGCGTTGCCGCTGGCCAGCCCGACCCAGGGCGAGCGGCCGAGCGGCGTCAATTGCAGCGCCAGGGCCGGTGCGGTGCCCAGCGTCGCCAGCGCCAGCCCCAGCCCGAGCAGCCCGCCGGCTTGCGCCGCCAGCGGCACCGGCCGCTCGCGCCACAAGGCCGCGGTCAGCATCAGCAGCAGCGCCACCAACGCGCCGCGCACCAGCAGGTCCAGCGCACCGATCAGCGAGGCGTCCATCGCCGCGCGTCAGCCCCAGGCCGCGCGCCAGCGGCGCCAGCGCAGGCGCAGCCGCCGCCGCACGGCGCGGGCGATGCGAAACGGCATCGTCGCGCGGGCCCAGGCCAGCAGCGATTGCTTCCACGCGGCCCAGCGCGCATAGGTGCGGGCGAACCAGCCCAGCTGCATCAGCGCCGGCTGGGTCAGCGTGAACAGGCGCGCGAGCACGGCCGTGCCGACCAGCTTGGCCAGCAGGATCACCACCGTGCCGAGCACGACCCGCCCCAGGCTGATCAACCACAGCGCGAGGATCTTGATCGGCAGCAGCGCCAGCGCCGGCAGCACGAACAACGCCAGCGCGGCATAGGGCGGCAGGCGCTGGACCCAGCCCTCGATCCAGCGCAGGCCGGGCGAGCGGCCGATGCGGGCCAGCAGGCGCTGCAGCGGCTCCCAACCCCATTCTTCGAACAGGATCAGCAGCGCCAGCAGCCATTTGAAAGGCCAGGCCAGGGCCTTCATCACGAGGCGCATCACGGCGCCGACGCTATCAGACGCCGCGCGCCCGGTCGGCGGCGAAGCGAACGCGGAAGTCGGCGAAGCGGCCGGCGTCGAGCGCGTCGCGCACCTCCTGCATCAGGTTCAGGTAGTAGTGCAGGTTGTGGATCGTCGCCAGCATCGGCGCCAGCATCTCGCCGCAGCGCTCGAGGTGGTGCAGGTAGGCGCGGCTGAAGCCACCGCCGCCCTGGCCGTCGCCGGCGCAGGCATAACAGCGGCAGCTCTCGTCGATCGGCCGCTCGTCGCTCTTGTGGCGGGCGTTGCGGATCTTCAGGTCGCCATAACGCGTGAACAGGTGGCCGTTGCGCGCATTGCGGGTCGGCATCACGCAGTCGAACATGTCGACGCCGCAGGCCACCCCCTCGACCAGGTCTTCGGGCGTGCCCACACCCATCAGGTAGCGCGGCTTGTGGGCCGGCAGCCGGTGCGGCGTGTGGGCCATGATGCGCAGCATCTGCTCTTTCGGCTCGCCGACCGAGACGCCGCCGACCGCGTAGCCGGGCAGGTCAAGCTCGACCAGGCTGGCCAGCGACTCTTCGCGCAGGTGCTCGAACATGCCGCCCTGCACGATGCCGAACAAGGCGTTCGGGTTCTGTAGCCGCGTGAACTCGGCCTGCGAGCGGCGCGCCCAGCGCAACGAAAGCTCCATCGACGCACGCGCCTCGGCCTCGGTCGTCAGGTGGCCCTTGGTCTCGTAGGGCGTGCACTCGTCGAACTGCATCACGATGTCGGAGTTCAGCACGGTCTGGATCTGCATGCTGATCTCGGGCGTCAGGAACAGCTTGTCGCCGTTGACCGGCGAGGCGAACTTGACGCCCTCTTCGCTGATCTTGCGCATCTCGCCCAGCGACCAGACCTGGAAGCCGCCCGAGTCGGTCAGGATCGGCTTGGACCAGTTCTCGAAGCCGTGCAGGCCGCCAAAGTGCTGCATCACGTCCAGCCCCGGCCGCATCCACAGGTGGAAGGTATTGCCGAGGATGATCTGCGCCCCCATGTCGTGCAGCGAACGCGGCAGCACACCCTTGACGGTGCCGTAGGTGCCCACCGGCATGAAGATCGGCGTCTGCACGACACCGTGGTTCAGCGTCAGACGGCCGCGCCGCGCGTGGCCTTCGGTGGCCAGGAGTTCGAACTGGAGCATGGGCCGGATTGTCGCCGCGCTGGATCCGGCGCCCGCGGCTAGAACAGCGTGAACAACTGGGCCCAGGGGATGCGCACCCTCAGCAGCGACGGGTTGACCGCCGCCACCACGGTGTGGCCGGGCTGGCTGGTGTCGCGCCGGGCCGGCGTGACCCGCGCTTCGCCGTTGGCGTTCTGCAGCGCGATCGCGACCGGCGCGTTCATCGCCACGCCGCGCCGCACCACCAGCGCCAGCTCGAGCGAGGCCAGGCGCACCACGGTGCCGGGCGGGTACAGGCCGAACTCCTTGGCCAGGGCCAGCGCGGTCGGGTCTTTGGCGTGCTGCTGGTACAGGCGCCGCACGGCGGCATCGGGCAGCAGCGACGGCCGCTGCGCGCGCGAGCCGAAGCAGGCGCAGTAGATGTCGATCAGGTGCAGCCGGCGCGCCTCGGGCAGCGGCTCGGCCAGCGCCGCCGGGTAGCCCGAGCCGCCGGCCACCTCGTGGTGCTGCTCGACCATCGCCAGCCACAGCGCATCGGTGACGCCGGCCGCCCGCAGCATCGTGGCGCTCTGCTTCGGGTGCAGCTGGATCTGGTCACGCTGGGCCGGCTTGAGCGGGCCTTCCTGGTTGGTCAGCCGGTCCTGCAGCTGCAGCATGCCCAGGTTCATAGTCAGCGCGGCGGCCAGCGGCACCTCGAGCGCGGCCGGCTCGGCGCCGTCCTGGCGCAGCGCCAGCAGCGCCCAGGTGGCCGCCACGCGGGCCGAGTGGGCCACGCTGTAGGGCAGCTCGGCACACAGGTCGGGGTGGGCGAGCAGCGCCTGCGCCATGTCGGGATCGCTCTTGACCAGCGCGCCCAGCTCGCTGGCAATGCCGCGGATGCTGGTCTCCAGGCCCTTGGCCGCGGGGTCTTGCAGCGTCACGTTCAGGCGCGTCATCAGGCCGCGCCAGAGGTTCAGTCGCCGCTCGCCGATCGGCAACGCGTTGTCGCGCTGGCCGGCGCGCACCTCGTCCATGTCGACGAAGGCGCCGCGTTCGAGCAGCGCGTCGCGCATCGCGTCGTTGGTGATCAGGTTGCCGCGGGCCAGCAGCAGCCCGCCCTGTGCATCGCGCACGCTGAAAGGCAGGGGGGCCGCGCCCTTGACCTGGGCGGCCACCTGCCCCAGCGGCACGAGCTTCATGGCATGGTGCGGGCGCGGTCCAGCAGCATCGCGTCGCCGTAGCTGAAGAAGCGGTAGCGCGCTTCGATCGCATGGCGGTACAACGCCATCACATGCTCGTGCCCGGCGAAGGCGCTGACCAGCATCATCAGCGTGCTCTTGGGCAGGTGGAAGTTGGTGATCAGCCGGTCGACCACCTCGAACTCGAAGCCCGGGGTGATGAAGATGTCGGTCTCGCCCTGCTGCGCGGCGCTCAGGCCCTGGCCCGGCGTGCGCTTGGCGGCCGATTCGAGCGCCCGCAGCGTCGTGGTGCCGGCCGCCACCACCCGCCGCCCGGCGGCGTGGGTGCGGGCCACGGCCTGGACCGTGGCCTCGGGCACCTCGAACCACTCGCTGTGCATGCGGTGCTCGGCCAGATTCTCGCTGCGCACCGGCTGGAAGGTGCCGGCACCGACATGCAGGGTGACCCGGGCGGTGTCGACACCGCGCGCGGCCAGCGCCGCCAGCACGGCCTCGTCGAAATGCAGCGACGCGGTCGGCGCGGCGACCGCGCCCGGGCGGTTGGCGAACACCGTCTGGTAACGCTGCTCGTCGTCCGGCGCGTCGGCATGGGTGATGTAGGGCGGCAGCGGCACGTGGCCAAAGGCCTGCAGCAGCGCCAGCGGGTGGGCCGGAAAGCGCAGGCGGAAGAGCGAATCGTCCGGCCCGGCGCGGCCCAGCACTTCGGCGTCGAAGCCTTGCGCCGCGTCGCCGAAGCGCACGCTGCTGCCCGGCTTGGGCGATTTGCTCGCGCGCAGGTGGGCCAGCACCTGGTGCGGTGGTTCACCGTCGACGTCGGGCACGATGCGCTCGACCAGCGCCTCGACCGCGCCGCCGGTGGGCTTTTCGCCCAGCAGCCGGGCCTTGATGACGCGGGTGTCGTTGAAGACCAGCAGGTCGCCCGGCGTCAGCAGCGCGGGCAGTTCACGGAAGACCCGGTCCACTGGGCGCTCACCACGGCCGTCGAGCAGGCGCGAGGCGCTGCGTTCCGGGCTCGGGTGCTGCGCGATCAGTTCGGGCGGCAGCGTGAAGTCGAAATCGGCGAGGGTGTAGGGTCGGCTGTTCTGGGCGGGCATGGGCTTGCAGGCTTCACCGGCCTTCAAACACGATGGCCGGATTGTTCCACGCCGCCGCGTGGGCGTGTGGGCCCCGCGTGCAGCATGCCCGTCTTAGGGGACACCGGCACGATTCGGTTCCGCGCCGGGCCACCGAACCTCGCACGATCAGTGAGAACTGGGCGCCGGCGCCTGCTGCGGGGCCGCCGGGCTGGCCTGGGCGCGCGCATCGGAGCGGTCCCAGGCCCATGCGAAGGCCACGCCCAGGCCCAGCACGGTGGTGATCAGAACAAGCAGACGGACAGCGAAACGCATGGTGGGCAATGGCAAGAAGAGGGCGCGGGCAAATTGTCCTGCCAATTCGGCCGCCCTGTGCTCAGGGTTCGTGAGCAGTCGCAAGCGGCCGTCACCGCCTGTGGCGTGGGCGCTGCAGCGGTGGCCGCCGAGGTGGCCGCAGTGAAAATGCCGCGATGCCCAGCGCCGAAACCACCGCCCCCGCCAAGTCCGGCCCGGCGCGGGCGCTCGAGACGCTGGGGCTGACGACGCCGATCGCGCTGGCGCTGCACCTGCCGCTGCGCTACGAAGACGAGACCCAGCTGACCCCGCTGGCGCAGGCCCGGCCTGGCGACACCTTGCAGATCGAGGCGGTGGTGCAGGACGCGCGGGTCGAGTTCCGCCCGCGCCGCCAACTGGTGGTGCGGCTGGCCGACGACGAGGGCGAGGCGCTGGTGCTGCGCTTCGTCAACTTCTACCCCTCGCACCAGAAGACGCTGCAGCCCGGCGCGCGCATCCGCGCCCGCGGCGAGCTGCGCGGCGGCTTCTTCGGCCGCGAGATGGTCCACCCGCAGTTCAAGGCGGTGCAGCCGGACACGCCGCTGGCCGCCGAGCTGACCCCCGTCTACCCCAGCACCGCCGCGCTGCCGCAGGCCTACCTGCGCAAGGCGGTGGCCTCGGGGCTGCAGCGCGCCAATCTGGCCGAGGTGCTGCCGGCCGGCGTGGTGCCGGCCGGGCTGCCGCCGCTGCGCGAGGCGCTGCTGTTCCTGCACCACCCGCCGCCCCACACCGCGCTGGCCACGCTCGAAGACCACAGCCACCCGGCCTGGCAACGGCTGAAGTTCGAAGAGCTGCTGGCGCAGCAGCTGGCGCAGGCGCAATCGCGGCGCGAGCGGGCGCGGCTGGCGGCGCCGCTGCTCGCCACGCGCGCCGGCGGCCTGCACGAGCGCCTGCTGGCGGCGCTGCCGTTCCAGTTGACCGGCGCGCAGCAGCGCGTGGCGCGCGAGATCGCCGCCGATCTGGCGCTGGGCCGGCCGATGCACCGGCTGCTGCAAGGGGATGTGGGCGCCGGCAAGACGGTGGTCGCGGCGCTGGCCGCCGCGGTGGCGATCGACGCCGGCTGGCAATGCGCGCTGATGGCGCCGACCGAGATCCTGGCCGAGCAGCACTTCGCCAAGCTGGTGCAGTGGCTGCAGCCGCTGGGGGTGCAGGTGGCGTGGCTGACCGGCAGCCAGCGCGGCAAGGCCCGCGCGCGCGCCGTGGCGGCCGTGGCCAGCGGCGAGGCCGCGCTGGCCGTCGGCACCCATGCGGTGATCCAGGGCGACGTGCAGTTCGCGCGGCTCGGCCTGGCCGTGGTCGACGAGCAGCACCGCTTCGGCGTGGCGCAGCGGCTGGCGCTGCGGCGCAAGCTGCAGCTGCCGGGGGATCGACAACTCGAACCGCACCTGCTGATGATGAGCGCAACGCCGATCCCGCGCACGCTGGCGATGACCTACTTCGCCGACCTGGAGGTGTCGACGATCGACGAGCTGCCGCCCGGGCGCACGCCGATCGTCACCAAGCTGATCGCCGACAACCGGCGCGACGAGCTGATCGCCCGCATCCGCGACGAGGTGGCGCAGGGCAAGCAGGTCTACTGGGTCTGCCCGCTGATCGAGGCCGCCGAAGAGACCGGCGAGGCACCGGCCCAGCCCGCGCGCGGCAAGCCGATGGCCGAGCTGCGCAACGCCACCGAAACCCACGCGCAGCTGAGCGCCGCGCTGTCCGGCGTCGAGGTCGGCCTGATCCACGGTCGCCTGAAAGCCGCCGACAAGGCCGCGGTGATGGCCCGCTTTAAGGCTGGCGAGCTGGCGGTGCTGGTGGCCACGACGGTGATCGAGGTCGGGGTCGACGTGCCGAACGCGAGCCTGATGGTGGTCGAGCACGCCGAGCGCTTCGGCCTGGCCCAGCTGCACCAGCTGCGTGGCCGCGTGGGGCGCGGCGAAGTGGCCAGCGTCTGCGTGCTGATGTACTCGTCGCCCCTGTCGGACAGCGGCAAGCAGCGCCTGCGCGCAATGGCCGAGACCCACGACGGCTTCGAGATCGCGCGGCGCGACCTCGAGATCCGTGGGCCGGGCGAGTTCATGGGCGCACGCCAGTCGGGCGATGCACTGCTGCGCTTCGCCGACCTGGCCGACGACGCGCCGCTGCTGGCCCAGGCCCGCCGCCAAGCCACCTGGCTGCTCGACCACCACCCGCAGGCCGCGCAGTCCCACGTCACCCGCTGGCTCGGCCACCAGCTCGATTACCTGAAGGCCTGAGCAGGCGAAGGCGCGGCGCCGCGACGCGCCCCGCAATGATCAACAACCATCAACGGGGCCACACACCACGGAACCCGGTGAGACGCGTGACGCCCGGTGGGGCCGTGAAGAGGCGTTAACCCGCCCCCCAGTTCTCGGGATGGTTGGTGCCCCCCGCTGACGCCGACAGTGTGTGAAGCACTTGCCCGGCCTCGCCGCCGCTACGGCCCAGGTGCAAAGACTGTTGCCCGCGTCATCAAACGCCGGGCACCGTGCATCCCCTGCCAATTCACCGTTGGAGACACCATGACCAAGTTCACCTTGATTCATCAAGCGACGATCGCTGCACTGGCGTCGTTCGCCGCGCTGGCCGTGCAGGCCGCCGCGCCGGCCGCCGACCACCCAGCCGTGCAACGTGCGCTGTCACACCTGAAGGGCCAAGCGGCCGCCGCCGGCCAGGTGTCCGCCGGCGACAGCTTCCAGGCACGCGACCTGATGGCCGATGCCGATGGTTCGCAGCACGTGCGCTTCGCCCGCCTGTACCGCGGCCTGCCGGTGATCGGTGGTGACCTGGTGGTGCACCTGTCGCCCAGCGGCCAGTACAAGGACCTGTCGATCTCGCAAGCCTCGCGCATCGAGCTCGACGTGAAGCCGCAGATGGCTTCGCGCGACGCCGCCGCCAAGGCCCTGGCCGCCTTCCCGCACCGCGACGGCAAGGTCGACAGCCAGCAGCTGGTCGTCTACGCCCGCGACACCCAGCCGCAACTGGCCTGGAACGTGCTGATCAAGGGCGTGCAGGCCGACGGCACCCCGAGCGAACACCACGTGATCATCGGTGCCGGCGGCAAGGTGCTCGACCACTGGGACGACATCCACACCGCCGACAACATCGGCCAGGGCAAGACGCTGTACTCGGGCAACGTGCCGCTGCACGACACCTTCAACGCCTCGACCGGCAAGTACAAGCTGAAGGACATCACCCGCGGCAAGCACTACACGGTGGACATGAAGCACACCACCGGCAGCGAAACCATCTTCTCCGGCAAGGACAACGTCTGGGGCAACAACTCCGAATCCAGCAACGAGACGGTCGGTGCGGATGCCCACTACGGCCAGAACATGACCTGGGACTACTACAAGAACGTCCACGGCCGCAACGGCATCGCGAATGACGGCAAGGGCGCCCGTTCGCGCGTGCACTACTCGAACAACTACGACAACGCGTTCTGGAGCGACAGCTGCTTCTGCATGACCTACGGCGACGGCAGCTTCTTCACCCCGCTGGTGTCGCTGGACGTGGCTGGCCACGAGATGACCCACGGCGTGACCTCGCGCACCGCGGCGCTGATCTACTCGGGTGAATCGGGCGGCCTGAACGAAGGCACGTCGGACATCTTCGGTTCGATGACCGAGTTCTATGCCAACAACGCCAACGACCCGGGCGACTACCTGATCGGCGAAGAGCTGTCGAGCTCGCCGCTGCGCAACATGATCACCCCGAGCAGCGACGGCGCGTCGTCCGACTGCTGGTACAGCGGTGTCGGCAACCTCGACGTGCACTACTCGTCGGGCGTGGCCAACCACTTCTACTACCTGCTGGCCGAAGGCACGACCAACGGCTCGCCGTCCAAGACCTGCGTGTCCGGCAACACCCGCGTCGCGACCGGCAACGGCACGCTGACCGGCATCGGCCGCGACAAGGCCGGCAAGATCTGGTACCGCGCGCTGTCGATGTACATGACCTCCAGCGAAACCTTCGCCAAGGCCCGCCTGGACACGGTCAAGGCCGCGACCGACCTGTACGGCGCCGGCTCGGCCGAAGTCAACGCGGTCAACGCCGCCTGGACCGCTGTCAACCGCCCGTAATCCAACGGCACTGGCGCGCGCCGCTTCGGCGGCGCCGCCCTCAAGACCGCCGCCCGGCGCCTCACGGCCCGGGCGGCTTTTTCTTGCGCCGCGCGGTGTCACGCGAACCTCTGCACAATGCCGCCATGACCCTGACCGAGCTGCGCTACATCGTCGCCGTGGCCCGCGAGCGCCATTTCGGCCGCGCGGCCGAAGCCTGCTTCGTCTCGCAGCCGACGCTGTCGGTGGCCATCAAGAAGCTCGAAGAAGAGCTCGACATGAAGATCTTCGAGCGCGGCAGCAACGAGGTCACGATGACGCCGCTGGGCGAGGCCGTCGTGCGCCAGGCGCAACAGGTGATCGAGCAGGCGCAGGGCATCCGCGAGATCGCCAAGCGCGGCAAGGACCCGCTGGCCGGCCCGCTGCGGCTGGGCATCATCTACACGATCGGCCCCTACCTGCTGCCCGAGCTGGTGAAGAACGCGATCGAGCTGACGCCGCAGATGCCGCTGATCCTGCAGGAGAACTTCACCGTCAAGCTGCTGGACATGCTGCGCACCGGCGAGCTCGACTGCGCGATCATGGCCGAGCCCTTCCCCGACACCGGGCTGGCCATCGCGCCGCTGTACGACGAGCCGTTCATGGCCGCGGTGCCACGCACGCACCCGCTGGCGTCGCGCGAGCGCATCACGTCGGAAGAGCTCAAGCGCGAGACGATGCTGCTGCTGGGCACCGGCCACTGCTTTCGCGACCACGTGCTAGAGGTCTGCCCCGAGTTCGCGCGGTTTTCGAGCGACGCCGAGGGCATCAAGAAAAGCTTCGAGGGCTCGTCGCTCGAGACGATCAAGCACATGGTCGCGTCCGGCATGGGCGTCACCGTGGTGCCGGCGCTGTCGGTGCCGCGCGAGCCGCAGCTGCACGTGGTCTTCATCCCGTTTGCCGACCCGGTGCCCACGCGCCGCGTCGTGCTGGCCTGGCGCAAGACCTTCACCCGCTACGAGGCGATCGCGGCGCTGCGCAATGCGGTCTACGCCTGCGAATTGCCCAGCGTCAAGCGGCTGACCGGCTGAGCCCGGCGCCACCGGCCGCTGCGCGCTGCGGCGTGCCCTGGCCTTCGCGTTACGAAATCTCGGCGTTGTCCGGCACGCGCGGCCGGCTTACGGTGGGTGGGTCTCTGATGCACGGCGGGCTCGACCCTGCCTGCGGCCCACAACACCAAGGGAAACACCATGCTAGTTTCAGACGCCGGCGCGTCTGCAGGGGCCTATGGGCCGCCGCAGGCCTACGATGCGCAGCCCGTCACGCCGCCCCCACCACCGCCACCGCCGCCCGCACCGCCGCGCTACAGCGAGCAGCAGGCCAGCACCGACGCCAAGCAGCTGTGGGATGCGACCGAAGGCGGCCTGTTCGGCTGGGGCACCGACGAAGACCAGATCTGGTCGACGCTGAAAGACAAGAGCGCCGACGACCTGGCGCTGCTGGGCCGGATGTTCAAGCAGAACTACGGCAAGGACCTCGACCAGGTGCTGCGCGACGAGCTCAGCGGCGACGAGGCCCGCCGCGCCGAGTCGCTGCTGCAGGCGAACGCGCCCGATGCCGACGCGGTGGCGTTGCACAAGGCCCTGCAGAACGGCTCGACCAACGGCGTGCTCGACCTCGTCGAAGGCCTGGACGCGAAGGGCCGCGACGCGTTGGCCCAGGCCTATGCCCAGCGCTACGGCCAGCCCGCCGACCAGCACGACGCCGGCGCATACCTGCTGGCGCAGATCCAGGGCTCGCCGCAGCAGCTGGCCCGCTTGCGGCTGTCGCCTGAAGAGAGCACGCGCCTGACCAGCCTGCTCGCGCCGCAGGGCGGCGACGTGGCCGCGGGCGAGGCGCAGGCCGATGCGGCCAAGGCCAAGCAGGCGATGGACGGCTGGGGCACCGACGAAGGGGCGCTGCGCGACATCTTCAGCGGTAAGACGCCCGAGCAGGCCCAGGCCATCTCGACCGCCTACCAGGTGGCCTATGGCGACGACCTGAAAGGCCGCCTCGACGACGAGCTGAGCGGCACCGACCAGGACGAGATCTTCCACCTGCTGGACGCGCCCACCAGCGACCCGGGCGCCCAAGCGGCCTGGCAGGCCGACGACAGCGCGATCCAGCTGCACAAGGCCGTCGACGGCCTGGGCACCGACGAGGACAAGCTGCGCGAGGTGCTGCAAGGCAAGACACCCGAGCAGATCGAGGCGATCAGCGCGGCGTTCCACCAGCGCTACGGCAGCGACCTGGCCTCGCGGCTGGAAGAAGACCTGAGCGGCGACGACGCGGCCGGCATCCTGCACCTGCTGCAGACCCCGGGTGCGAACGACCCGCAACGTGCCGCGTGGCAGACCGAGCAGGACGCCGTCGAGCTGCATCGCGCGGTGGACGGGCTGGGCACCGACGAAGACAGCATCCGGCAGATCCTCGGCATGCACAGCAAGGGCGAGATCGATGCGATCGCATCGGTCTACCGCGACCGCTACGGCAGCGACCTGCGCGCCGACCTGACCGATGACCTGGACGGACGCGACGAGAAGGAGCTGGTCGACCAGCTCTACGACCGCGGCGCGATCGACCTCAACGCCGATCCGGCGGCGGTCATTGCCGAGAAGAACCGGCGCACCCGCGAGCTGCAGGCCTTCGAGGGCGACACCAGCGGCATCGGTTTCGCGCAGCAGCTGTTCCGCGCCGACTTCGATTTCGAGACCGACGGCGAGCGGCTGGAGCGCACGCTCGACACGTCGGAAAACGCGTTGAAGCAGGGCGACATCGCGACTGCCGCGCGCCATGCGGGCTTCTCGGAAGACAACCTCCAGACGCTGGTCCAGACCAAGGACCAGGCGGGCGAAACCGCGGCCGCCACGGCAGCGGTGGCGGCCACGGTCGTCGTCAGCGTGGCCACCGCCGGCACCGCGACACCGCTGGCGGTGGCCGCGCTGTCGGCCGCGGCCGCCGGCACGGCCAGCGGCACCGCCTATGTCGCCGTCGACGCGCAGGCCGGTGGCACCGAGGTGGCGCGGCAGGTGCTGATCGGCACGGTCTCCGGCGCCACCGGCGCGGTGCCGATCGGGCGCGCCACCACGCTCGGCGCGTCGCTGGCCGACGACGCCGCGCTGGCGGGCACGCGCAGCACCGTGCTGGGCGCGGTGCGCCAGAAGGTCGGCGACCAGGTGATCATCGGCGCGCAGACTGGCATCGGCGACAGCGTCACCCGCACCGCGACCGAGAGCGCCACCTGGTCGGGCGACATGCTCGATGGGCTGAAGCAGATCGGCGAGAACGCCACGCTCGCGGGCGGTGCCGGCGCGATGATGGCGATGGTGCCGATCGTGCCGCGCGGCGCATTCTCGCGCGGGACATCGCAGGCGGCCGACGCCGCGGCCAGCCGGGCGATCCCGACGCGCCCGCCGTGGTACATGGACAGCAAGCCGCCCGAGTGGTACCTGCACCCCCGCCAGCTGTTCCGCAACGACACCCTGAAGAAGGTCTACGACGACCCGAACCACCCGCTGCGCGGCATCATCCTGGCCGACCGCAAGGCCGCCGGCACCGACCCCTACAAGAAAGACTGGCTGAAGCCCCCCGCCCGCACGCACGAGGCGCTGATCGGCGGCTCGCCGTACCACGACGCGCCGCACCTGCGCCAGCTGGCGCAGCAGCACCCCGAGTTCGGCACTTGGGTCCGCAACGCCGAGGCCGCCGGCATGCCGCCGGTCGAGACCCTGGCCAGCAAGGAAGACTGGGCCCGGTGGATCGACGACGCGACGACCCAGGTGGGTCGCCCACCGGCCGCGGTGCTGGACCTCAAGCCGATGTATTTCGAGGCCTCGCACCTGACCTCGCTGGCCGCGCTGAAGACCGAGTGGGGCGACTGGATCTACCGCGCCGAGCAGGCCGGCGCGCAGAAGTTCGACAACCTGGCGCCGGGCGAATTTGCCGACTGGGCCCGCCAGACCAGCGACCTGGTCGGCCCGCCGCCGGCGACCCCGGAGCGGTTGGCGGTCGGCTTCGCCTACATCAACCAATGGGACAGCGTATCGATCGAGGCCAAGGGCGGCTTCATCGAGCTGCAAGCGGTCGACGTGGGCGGCGTGCCGGTCGAAGCGCGCACCGCGCAGCGGCTGGTCGACGAGGGCTACCTGAAGCCCAGCGACATCGGCGGCCCGCACCCGGGCTGGACGATGAAGTAGCCGCCGCAGGTGTGGCGTGGGCCCTGTGGGGCGGCACGGGCGCGGCGGTGCGTCAAGCCACGCGGGGCTATCGCCGCGCTGAACAAACTCAATTGGCCTTCACACGCCGCCGAAAAATAGACTTTGCTCATCGCCCTCTACCGGGCTGCCCCACAGGAACCCACGATGAGCACCACCCCGCCCCGCCTGACCACCGCCTCCGGCATCCCGGTGGCCGACCACCAGAACTCGCTGTCGGCCGGCCGCCGCGGCCCGCTGCTGCTGCAGGACTTTCACCTGATCGAGAAGCTGCAGCACTTCAACCGCGAACGCATCCCCGAGCGCGTGGTGCACGCCAAGGGCTCGGGCGCCTACGGCAGCTTCACCGTCACGCACGACATCACCCGATACACCAGCGCCAAGCTGTTCGCCCAGGTCGGCCAGGCCACCGAGACCTTCGTGCGCTTCTCGACCGTGGGTGGCGAGCGTGGCTCGGCCGACACCGAGCGCGACCCGCGCGGCTTCGCGCTGCGCTTCTACACCGAAGACGGCAACTGGGACCTGGTCGGCAACAACACGCCGATGTTCTTCATCAAGGACCCGATCAAGTTCCCCGACTTCGTCCACACCCAAAAGCGCGACCCGCAGACGAACCTGAAGTCGGCCCAGATGATGTGGGACTTCTGGAGCCACGCGCCCGAATCGCTGCACCAGGTGACGATGCTCTTCAGCGACCGCGGCACACCCGACGGCTACCGCCACATGGACGGCTTCGGCAGCCACACCTACAGCCTGATCAACGCGGCCGGCGAGCGCGTCTGGGTCAAGTGGCACCTGAAGACGCAGCAAGGCATCAAGAACCTGATGGCCGACGAAGCGGCGCGCCTGGCCGGCACCGACCCCGACCACGCGCAGCGCGACCTGTTCGAGGCCATCGCGCGGGGCGACTTCCCGCGGTGGAACGTCTATATCCAGGTGATGACCGAGGCCCAGGCCGACACCTGGGAGCAGCGCACCGGCTGGAACCCGTTCGACCTGACCAAGGTCTGGCCGCATGCCGATTGCCCGCGCATCCCGGTGGGGGTGGTGACGCTGAACCGCAACCCTGACAACTACCACGCCGAGGTCGAGCAGGCCGCGTTCTCGCCGGCCAACCTGGTGCCGGGCATGGGCTACAGCCCCGACAAGATGCTGCAAGGGCGGCTGTTCGCCTACCACGACGCGCAGCTGTACCGCGTCGGCACCAACCACCAGCACCTGCCGGTCAACCGCGCCCGCTGCCCGTTCCACCACCAGCAGCGCGACGGCGCGATGGCGATCGCCAATGGCGGCGCTGCGCCGAACTATGAAACGGTGAACGCCGCCGGCACCGCGCCATCAGGCTTCGGCCACGGCGACCCCGGCTGGGCACTGCACGGCGTGGCCGGCCGCTACGACGAGCGCGGCGAATCGGACGATTTCACCCAGGCCGGCAACCTGTTCCGCCTGATGCCGCCCGATGCGCAGGACCGGCTGACGACGAACATCGCCCACGCGATGCAGCACGTGAGCGACGACGTGCAGCAGCTGCAGATCGGCCATTTCACGAAGGCCGACCCGGCCTACGGCGCGGCGGTGCGGCGCAAGCTGGCCGATCTGCGCGAGGGCTGATACCGTACGGCCCGATTCCGCCAAATCCGTGATTGCGCAACCGACAGGAGCGAACACCCCCATGGCCAAGACCAAGAACAAGGCCACGCCGGCCAGCGCCGCCAGCGTGGGCATCAACATCGGCATCAGCGACAAGGACCGCGCCGCGATCGCCGGCGGCCTGGCCAAGCTGCTGGCCGACACCTACACGCTGTACCTGACCACCCACAACTTCCACTGGAACGTGACCGGGCCGATGTTCAACACGCTGCACGCGATGTTCATGGCCCAGTACACCGAGCTGTGGAACGCTGTCGACCCGATCGCCGAGCGCATCCGCTCGCTGGGCCACCCGGCACCGGGCAGCTACGCCCAGTTCGGCCAGCTCAGCTCGCTGGAGGACGCCCCGGCGACGCCGCCGAAGGCGCTTGAGATGGTGCGCATCCTGGTCGAGGGCCACGAGGCCGTGGCCCGCACGGCACGCGGCATCTTCCCGTTGGCCGACAAGGCCAGCGACGAGCCGACCGCCGACCTGCTGACCCAGCGCCTGACGGTGCACGAGCAGACCGCCTGGATGCTGCGCAGCCTGCTCGAAGAGTGAGCCCGGCGCGCGGGCCGGCCCGTTCAGCGGCGACAGGCCGCAGGCAAGGGTCCGATGCTAGAGAGCGCCGCCAATGGTGGGCATCGCGTTTGAATGGCCGTCCATCAGCCCCGCTGATGGTCTGGCGGGTTCAGCGCCGCCGGAGCGTCGAGTGCAGCACGTGCAGCAACAGCATCGCGCTCAGGCCACTGGCCACCGCGGGCTGGCGGCTGACCAGCTCGGCGACCTGGCCGAACACGTCCGGCGCGGTCTGCTGCAGGTAACTCGACAGCTCGAGCACCTGGTCGGCGCTGATGCGCGCGGCGTCGTCCAGCGTGACCTGCAGCCGGTCCCAGCCATGACGTTGCCGCAACGCGGCGAACACGCCATTGGCCACCGCCACCAGGCCCAGCGCGCCCATCGGCCGCATCAGGCACTCGATCAGTTGCACACGAAAGGCCGCCGGGGCCTCGCGGAAGACACCGGCCACGTACAACGGCACCAGCGCGGCACCGCCCTCGCCGCTCGGCGCGGAAGATTGCAGGGCTTGGTTCATGGTGGCTCGATGCTGCGAGCGTTGCGTAGACCCCGCGTGAAGCCCAGGTAAAAAACGGTGACAGCCCGCGACGAGGGGCGTGCCTGGAGTGGGCCACCGCGATGCCGCGGCAGGGGCCGGGTCACTCGTCCAGCATCTTGGGCCAGCTGGCCTTCAGCAGCCGCGACAGCGCCCGGTCGGCCAGCAGCTTGCCCCCGGTCTGGCAACGGGCGCAGTAGTCGGTTTCGTTGCTGGCGTAGACGATGCGCTGCACCGGCGCGCCGCAGACCGGGCACGGCTGGCCGAAGCGGCCGTGCACCGCCATCTCGGGCCGGAAGGCGGTCACGTTCTTCGGCCAGCCGCCGCTGCGCGCGGCTTCGGCGCGCAGCCGCTCGGTCCATTCGGCGAGCACTGCGCGCGTGGCCTCGAACAGCCGCGCACGCTCGTCGGCACTGAGCGCAGTGGTCAGCGTCACCGGCGACAGGCGGGCGCGGTGCAGGATCTCGTCCGAGTAGCTGTTGCCGATGCCGCTGAAGGCCTGCGGCGCGGTCAGGGCGCGCTTCAAGGTGTGCCGGCCGGCCAGCAGGCGGGCCTCGAACTCGGCCAGGCTGGCCTGCATCACCTCGAGGCCGCCGGGGTCCATCGCCGCCAGCGCCGCACGGCCCGCCACCAGGTGCAGTGACGCGCGGCGCTGCGTGCCGGCTTCGGTGAAGGCCAGCGTGCCGGCATCGAACTCGAAGAAAGCCTGCGCCCCCTTGGCCGCGGGCTTGGCACCGGCGGCGTACCAATGCAGCCGACCGGCGATCATCAGGTGCAGCACGAGGAACCAGTCCTGCGCCGGGTCGCCGGCCACGTCGCCCTGCAGCGCGATGACGACCCGTTTGCCCAGCCGCTCGACGCCGTGCACCGATCGCCCCTCTGCCGCGTTGATCGGCGGCACCGCGGTGCGCAGCAGGAACGGGTGGACGATGCGGACGCGCCGCAACACCCCACCCCCTAGCTTCGCGGCCAGGCTCTCGGCGTAGACAGAAACGTCAGGGAGTTCAGGCACGGTGCTGGCATCATCGCAGCCTTTCGAGCGTACAGAGCAGGACGAGGGACATGACAACAAGCACCCACATCGGCGCGCAACGCCTGGCCTTGGCCGCGACCTTGCTGGCCGCCGCCCTCGGCCTGGCCGGCTGTGGCAAGAGCAAGACCGACCTCGGCGATGGCGGCGCGATCGTCACCGGCTCGGCCGGCCCGGCCGGTGCCCACAACGCCGCCCGCGAGCTGCAACGCTGCGACGCCCCGGTGGCCACGCTGGCGCTGGTCGAGAACCCGAACGGCTACACCTACTCGAGCAGCTACCACCTGCCGCCGACGCCGTTGCCGCTGGTGCGGCTGCTGGCCCAGCAGAGCAACTGCTTTCGCGTCGTCGACCGCGCCGCCGGCCTGCGCGGCACGATCCAGGAGCAAGAGCTGAAAGACGCCGGCGTGCTGCGCAAGCAGGGCAACACGGTCGAGAAGGGCAAGGGCTACGAAGCCCAGTACACGCTGACGCCGAGCCTGACCTTCTCCGAGAAAGACGCCGGCCGCGAGATCGGCGGCATCATGGGCATGATCCCGGTGCTGAACAAGTTCGTCGGCGTGGCCGAACAGGTCAAGCTGAAAGACGCGCAAGTGGCCTTGCTGCTGACCGACAACGAGACCACCGAGCAGGTGGCCGCCGCGACCGGCTCGGTGCGTGTGACCGACCTCGGCATGGGCGGCTTCGTGCTCGGCAAACTCGGCGGCGCCGCCGGTGCCGGCTGGAGCAACAGCAACGAAGGCAAGGTGATCGCCGCCGCCTTCCTCGACGCCCACAACCAGCTGGTCGCGCAGATGCGCGAACTGCAGGCCAAAGACCTGCCGCCGCCGGTGCCGACCAAGGCCGCTGCGGGCAAGCAGAAGGGCTGACGGGTCTCGGCCGGCATGCAAGGCCGGCCGGCTCCGCCGCTGCCGTTTGGCGCGGGCTCGACGCGTCAGGGTGAGTCGGCCACCGCCGTGATCGCCGGCTGTTCGACGAAGGCGCGCAACGTGCGCGGGTCGAAGCGCTCGGCCGGGATCGGCTGCCCGTCGCTGAAGTCGACCAGCTTGTGGTTGAAATAGGCGGTGTTGACGCCCATCAGCCGGTCCATCGCGTCGTTCTTGGTTGGGCCGTTGCTCTTGAGCACCACGGTTTCGTGGCGGCCGTTGAAAACGTAGACGGGCTGTTTCGCGTAGAGGCAGAAGTCAACGGCCGCGTTCGGATCATGGCCCTTCGCGGGTCGGCCGAGCTTGCGAATCGCGTTCGCGATGACGTCCGAGTGCCAGACGCACTGGACGCCCTGGCCGGCGTCTTCGCGCGGTACGCCCTCCAGGTCATAGGCTTGCCGACGCCGGCTGCATTCGGTCCTGCGGTTCGACTCGGCCGAGACCTCCACCCGAGGCGCGGCCGGATGCTCCATGTCGACCAGGTCACCCAGCAGTGTGGTGTGGCCGCTGGTGCCGCTGTCGCAGATGTCTCCGACCTGGGCGTGCCGGTGATGGAACAGTTTCAGCTCGCAGGACCCGCTGCGGGGATCGGGCCAGACCAGGCGTTGCGTCTGGAATTTCGCATGCCGGGCGCCGTCGAAGTACTCGTCCGACTCGATCAAGGCCAGCTTGGCCAGATAGGCATCCGACGGCAACTTGATCGGTCCGGGCGGCAGCTTCTTGGTGGCGCGGCAGGCCTCGACCCCCGTCCGGATGCCGTTCTTCAGCCCCTCGACGTCGCCGGTCCCGATGGTGTGCAGATGGATGGGGGTCGAGCTGTTCGGTGCATCGGCCGCGGCGCACGCACCCGCCTGCAGCGCCATGGCAGTGATGAGCATCGCTCGCTTCATGGTGGTCCTCATGGCTTGCCTGGGAACGATGTCGCGCCGACCCGGCAGTAGTAGCTCAAGCCCTCGGGCATGTCGGGAAGGTGAAAGGCAAAGTCCGGAAACGGTGCATCCAGCCGGCCATAGCTCAGCACCGAACGATCCAAGTGGACTGAGCTGCCATCGACCCACTCGTAGGTGCCGCCGAGGAATCCATCACCATGGCGGCCCCCGATCGAGTGCTCGACGACGCGGCGCTTGCGGTCGCCGAACGGCAGCAGTCGGCCGTCGATCCAGACGCCCTCGGCGCCCACCTTCAGCGACGCGCGGCGGTCGGCCGGACGCGGACCGTCGCCGCCCATGGCGCGGCATTGGCCAGATATCACGAGGCCATGGGTGTCGAAGACGGGCAGCAGGAGTTCGTTCATGTCGTAGTCGGCCGCGGCGATGCGGGCGCTGCTCATGTCGACCTCGGGGCAGACGACGCCTTTTTGCGCATTGCCGGTGCCGCCATCGTCGCCGGTCTCGAGGAACACCTGGCTGGCGGACGGGCCGGAGTCGAGGCGGAACAACTGCTGCTGGCTTCGCAATTTCAGTTCGAAGCCGAACAGTGCTTCGGTCGTCCTCGGCGGGTACGGTGGGTAGCGACGCTGCAGCAACATCTCCCCGCGCGGGTCGAACATGTTCAGTTGGACTTGGCCCCGCGGCGATACCAGACGCCCGTCGATGCCGATCTGCAGTGTGCCGGTCCACGGCTCACCATCATCCGGGCTGCCGATCGAGTTGCAATGCTTCGCCGGGTGGCTGCCTGCCAGCGCACCGGCCATCGCGTTTTTCAAGTCTTCGAGGGTGGCGATGCGGGGTGCCGGTGCAGCACCGGCGGCGTGCGAGGCCGCGCAGACCAGCGCGGTCACCACCACGGCGCGTGAGGCTATCGATCGCAATTTCATGGTGCAGTTCCCACGGCGGTGATGGCCGGCTGGTCGAGGAAGGCGCGCAGGCTGCTTTCACTGAAGCGCGCCTCAGGGATCGGCGTGCCGTCGCTGAACTCGACGACGCGCTGGTTCACATAGCCGGTGCGCGCGCTGGCGGCGGCGTCGATTGCGTCGCGCTTGGCGTCTCCCCGCCCCTTGAGGATCACCGGCTGGCGATGTCCGTTGAAGACATAGATCGGTTGACCGACGTAGACACAGAAATCGACGTCCGAGCGTTCGGCGGCGCGGCCTTTGGGCGGCATGCCCAGCTTGCCCAGCGTCTTGCCCAGGAGGGCCGAGTTCCAGACGCATTGCCGGCCCTCGCCGGCGTCTTCTCGCGGCAGGCCGTCGAGGTCATAGGCGTGGACGTGTCCGTCGCAACTGCCGTGCGGTCCGGGGTCGGCCTCGATGTCGACCTTTGGCGGCAACGG
The DNA here is from genome assembly GCF_041914305.1 of Ideonella sp. Classification (NCBI taxonomy): domain Bacteria; kingdom Pseudomonadati; phylum Pseudomonadota; class Betaproteobacteria; order Burkholderiales; family Sphaerotilaceae; genus Ideonella; species Ideonella sp. Next base: position 66,902 of record NZ_JAYSDQ010000007.1, on the reverse strand, counting down.
ATGCCGGAAATCGAACAACTCTCCGGCCGACCGGGTGCGACCTTTCGTGCCGCCGCTGCAGACACGTCCGACCCAGGCGGTTCGCTGGTGAACCAGCTTGAGCTCGCAGGTGGCGCTGCGGGGATCCGGCGCGACCGTGCGAACCGTCTGATAGCTCGCCCATTGCTCGCCGTCGAAATACTCGTCGATCTCGTACAGGGCCAGCTTTGCCAGGACGCCATCGGGTGGGAACAGAATCGGCGCGCCGTCCGGCAGCCCCTTGACCATCCGGCAGGACTCCACCAGCACGGTGATGCCCTCTTTCATCGCATCGACACGTCCCTCGCCCAAGCGGTGAACGTGGATGGGGCGCGGGCTGTTGGGCGCATCCGCGGCGCCGGCGGGGCCGGCGAGCGATGCCAGGCTGGCCACGAGCGCGGCACCTGCCAGGCGGCCCGGCGAAGGCGCCGTTCGGCGCCGAAACAAGCTGTTCATGTCGATCTCCCTCGTGCGGCTGGCGCGTTGGCGCTCGTTGTGTCGTGCAATGTGCCCCAACGGTCTCCCCCCCTGCGCGGTGCACAGGCAGCCGGCTTCGGCCTAGGGGGTCGTTGCCGCCGATAATCCCGCCTGGCAGCCCGCGGCGCGGGCCGCTTCATCTGACCACTTTGCCACTTCGCCGCCCGGCCTCACGTGCCGATGCGCCGCGCCCGACCACCATGGCCTCCGATCTCACGCCCCACGTGCGCCGCCGGCGCACCTTCGCGATCATTTCCCACCCCGACGCGGGCAAGACCACGCTGACCGAGAAGCTGCTGCTGTTCTCGGGCGCGATCCAGATCGCCGGCTCGGTGAAAGCGCGCAAGGCCAGCCGCCATGCCACCAGCGACTGGATGGAGATCGAAAAGCAGCGCGGCATCTCGGTGGCCTCGTCGGTCATGCAGATGGAGTACCGCGACTGCACGATCAACCTGCTCGACACCCCGGGTCACCAGGACTTCTCGGAAGACACCTACCGCGTGCTCACGGCCGTGGACGCGGCGCTGATGGTGATCGACGCGGCCAACGGCGTCGAGCCGCAGACGCGCCGGCTGCTGCAGGTCTGCCGGGCGCGCAACACGCCCATCCTCACCTTCGTCAACAAGATGGACCGCGAGGTGCAAGAGCCGCTCGCGCTGATGGACGAGATCGAGCGTGAGCTGGGCATGACGGTGGTGCCCTTCACCTGGCCGGTCGGCATGGGCAAGTTCTTCGGCGGCGTGCTCGATTTGCGCAAGGACCAGATGCGCGTCTTCACGCCGGGCGAAGATCGCATCGCCGGCACCGAGGAGATCGTCGAGGGCATCACCAACCCGGCGCTGAACGACCGCTTCGGCGCCGCTTATGAGCAGGCCGCCGGCGAGATCGAGCTGGTGCGCGACGCCGCGCCAGCCTTCGACGAAGCCGAGTTCCTGGCCGGCCGGCAGACGCCGATGTTCTTTGGCTCGGCGGTCAACAACTTCGGCGTGCAGGAGGTGCTGGACGCACTGGTCAACCTGGCGCCCTCCCCCAGCACCCGCACCGCGATCCAGCGCACGGTCGAGCCCGACGAGCCCAAGTTCAGCGGCGTGGTCTTCAAGATCCAGGCCAACATGGACCCGGCCCACCGCGACCGCATCGCGTTCGTGCGCGTGGCCTCGGGCAAGTTCGAGCGCGGCATGCGCATGAAGGTGGTGCGCTCGGGCAAGGAGCTGCGGCCCAACACCGTGGTGACCTTCATGAGCCAGAAGCGCGAGTTGCTGGACGAGGCTTACGCCGGCGACATCATCGGCATCCCGAACCACGGCGTGCTGCAGCTGGGCGACACGCTGACCGAAGGCGAGGCGCTGCAGTTCACCGGCCTGCCCTTCTTCGCGCCCGAGCTCTTCCGCTCGGTCGAAGTGGCCGACCCGCTGAAGACCAAACAGCTGCGCGCCGGCCTGACGCAGCTGGGCGAAGAAGGCGCTATCCAGGTCTTCCGCCCGATCCTCGGCACGGTGCTGCTGCTCGGCGCGGTCGGCCAGTTGCAGTTCGAAGTGGTCGCCCACCGACTGGAGCACGAATACGGCGTGAAGGCCCGCGTGACGCCGGCCCGCTACAACGTCGCGCGCTGGGTGACCTGCGACGCGGCCGATGGCGGCGACGCCGAGCTCAAGCGCTTCATCGACGGCAACAGCCACCGCATCGCCTACGACGCGGTCAATGCGCCAACGCTGCTGCTCGAATACGCAGCCGAGCTACGCGCGATCGAAGGCAACTGGCCGAAGATCAAGTTCCACGCACTGCGCGAGCATGCGGGGTTGGTGTTTCAGCGGCGGTTGGAAGGCTGATCTTCTTGCTTGGAAAGCGCGGGCGTTCGGGGGATGACGATCGTTCAGTAGTAACCGATCTCTACGCCCATGAGGCGGGCCTCAGGCTTGAACGCCGTGGTGCGGCGCGGTGACTCCGGGTAGAAGATGCTGGTGTAGTCGACCCGGAAATGCATCCACTCCGATGCCGACTTGAACCTCGCGTACTCACGTTCCTCGATGTCGCTCTTGCCGATTTCCACCAGTCCGCCGTAGGCGGAAGCTGCATCGCTCAGCAAGGTGCCTGGCCCGATGCCACGAGAGTCCTTGCACCAGGGGTGGTAAGTCGCGAGATCCTGCAGGACCGTCTTCTCGGGCAAAGCGCCGGGCGGGATGTCGTATCCGAGGCCACTGATGACCAGCGTCTGGCCATCCACGACCACGGCAAGTTCCACCAGATCATCGAGGCCCACACGTCGCTCGAACTTCGCCGCTGGCCACGCCTTGCGTGCTTCGCCCAAAGTCATTCCGATGCGCAGCGGCCCGATGCTGTTTTCGGTGATGGGGCATGACACCGTGGCCGGCCCCACGTCGTAGTTCTCGGCCGGCACGATCTGGGCCGAGGCCGTGCCCATGGCACAGGCCAAGGCAACGGCACCCAGCGCACTTCTGGTGGTCGTCATCTGCATCTGCGGTCGCTTCAGTTGAGGATCTGGTACAGGTTGTTGCGGCTGTCGGTCCACAGCTGCAGCCCGGCGATCGGCACGATGGGCTTGCGCTGCTTCAGCACCGCGGGGTCGTTGAGGAAGACCTCGTCGTTGGTGACGAGAACCCAGGCCGAAGCGGTCTCCGGGTACTTCTCTTCGTTGCGCATGTAGACGGCCTGCATGCCGGCGTTCGCGGCCAGGTCGGCGACCACCGGCTTCAGGTTCAGGAAGAGGTTGGACACGTGGAACGCGATGATGCCGTTGGGCTTCATGTGCGCACGGTAGATGTCCATCGCCTCCTTGGTCAGCAGGTGGACCGGGATCGAGTCACCGGAGAAGGCATCGACGACCAGCACGTCGTAGCGGCCCGGTTCCCCGCGCTCCAACTCGGCCTGCATCTGCAACCGTGCGTCGCCGAGCACGACATGGATGTCCGCCGCCGAATTCTTAAGGAAGCTGAATTCGCGCTCGGCGATCTGTTGGCTTTGCGGGTTGATCTCGTAGAAACGGATGACGTCCTTGTCCTTGCCGTAGGCGGCCATCGTGCCCACGCCCAGGCCGATCACGCCAACGTTGCGAGGCGCGTCGGCAAACCGCCGCATCGCGTAGCCCACGCCGCTGGCCGCCCCATAGTAGGTGGTGGGCATGCCGATCTTGGCGTCCGACAGCACCTGCAGGCCGTGCATGATCTGGCCGTTGTTCAACACGTGCATCGTCTCGCCGTTGAACTTGCGCTCGATCACCTGCGAGGCCGCATAGAAGTTCCGCATCCTCAACAGCGTGCCATTCATCTCCTTGTTGATCGAGGCCGCGGCCATCACGAAGGTCAGCAAGGTGCAGAGGATGGCCAGTGCCAGGACGATGTAGGCCGCCTTGTTGGCGGTCAGGTATTTGCGCAACAGCACCAGCATCAAAACCGACGTGGCGACGAGCACCAAGGGGAACTCGTACAGGCCGGACAGCACATTCGGCGCCAGAACACCGATCACGAGCCCGCCCAGGGCGCCGCCCAGGCTCAGGGTCAGGTAAAAGCGCGTGAGGTAGCCGGCCGCCGGCTTGCGCAGGCTGAGTTCGCCGTGAAAGAACATGCAGCAGCAGAAGGTGCCGATGGCATAGGTGGGCACCGCCAGCATCACGTCGATGTCGGCCGGCGGCGTGTTCATGCCCCATGACATGGCGATGAGCGACAGGATCAGCGGCGCCGCGAAGACCGAGCGCCGATACCAGCCGCGCCCTTCGAAACACAGCACGAAAGTCAGCAGGTAGAGCGACAGGGGCAGCAGCCACAACATCGGCACGGGCGTGATGTTCTGCGTGATGTGGCTCGTCACCGACATCAGCATCATCGAGCCCATGGCCGACAAGGTCAGCCACAACGCGTAGTCCTTGCGCGAAGGCGGCAACGAGGGCGCCTGATCGGCGGCGGCCGCAGACGCCTGCGGTGCTGGCCGCTGGGCGTTGCGGCTCGCCCACGCACAGGCGCCACACAGCAGCGCGAAGACCCCGAAGCCGATGCTCCAGTAGTTCGATTGCTGCACGCTGCCCGCGTAGGGCTCGATGCTGAATGGGTAAGCCAGCAATGCCACGAGAGACGCCAGGTTCGACAGCGCGAACAGGCGGTAGACCTGGCTGCCCGGGTACAGGCGGGTGTACCAGGCCTGCAGCAGCGGCCCGGTGGTGGCCAGGCAGAAATACGGCAGGCCCACCGTCGCCAGCAACAGCAGCAGCACCTGCCCAATCGGGGCCCTCTGCGGATCGGGTTTCAACCACTCACCCGGCACGATCGGCAGAAAGGCCAGGGCGGCACACAGCAAGATCACGTGCAACAAGGCGTGGGATTTCGGCTTGAGCAGGCGCGTGGCCAGGTCGGAATATGCATAGCCCGCCAGCAGCATCAGCTGAAAGAAGGTCAGGCAGGTCGTCCAGACGGCCGACGTGCCACCGAACCACGGCATGATCTGCTTGGCAATGATCGGCTGGACGAGGAACAGCAGAAACGCCGACAGGAAGATGCAGGCGATGAAGAGGTAACGGGTGGCACTGCCCACGCGGGCGGAAACCGGGAAACCACCGCCGGCGGCCTCGAAGGTGGGCACGGACGTCTGACTCATTGGAGGACCATTTCTACGCGGCGGTTGCGCGCCCTGCCCGCCTCATCCGAGTTGGGAGCCGCCGGCGCGATGTTGGCAGCCCCCTTGGCGCTCATTCGCCGGGCATCGATGTTGAATGGAGCGGCAGCCAAGGCGGTGACGACCGCCTGGGCCCTTTGCTGGGACAAGGCCAGGTTGGCGTCGAAATCACCGACGTTGTCGGTGTGGCCGACGATGAAAACCTTCCACGCCGACTGGGCCTTCAGCACCGAGGCCATCGCTTCGAGCTGTGGCTTGGAGTCCGGTTTCAGTTGTGCCTTGCCGGTATCGAAGAACAGCCCGCCGAGCGTCGCCTTGCCCTGCTCGTTCAGGCCCAGCTGCAGCGCCGCGGCGTCGGCCACTTCGACTTGGCCGGTGGTCATCGCCTTCGGCTCGACGATCTGCAGCAAGGCGGTGGCCAGCCCGGTCTTGTCGTTGGCCGCGTCCGCCGTGTACAGCAGCACCTTGGCCCCCCGGGGAGACGCGCCGACCCAGAACCGGCCATGGCTCGGCTGCAATGCCGAGCTCATGCTGTACCGCCCGCCGCCCTCACCCGCCGGAATGAAGCCTTGGGTTTGCCAGCGCAGGCCTTCAGTCGGCTTGGTGTGCTTGAACCAGGCCCAGTAGAAGGCGTCGCAAGCTTGTTCGCATGAAAACTCACGCTTGAAACCAGCGGCCGCGAACGCCTGCTCGTGGTTGCGAAAGACCTCGAGCGGGCTTTTGCCTGCAGGTGCCAGGTAAACCAGCCGGGTGATCTCGCCTTCGAGCGTGACGGTGTCCTTGAGCCGGTCGCTGGCGGCCAACGCCATGCTGGTCGGCCATAGCGTCTGGTCCCAGGGTTGCTTCTGGTGGGCGACCAACCAAGCCCCGGTAAAGCGCCGGACCAGCGGGTGATCCGCCCCACCGGGGACATCGGTACCCCATGGCGCGTCGGCCGCGGCGGCCAGGCTGCAGACGCCGGCCAGCAACAAGGCAATGATTGCCGACGGCAGGCGGCCGGCGGCACCGCGAAAGGGCGTCATCGCCTTCGAAGCGTGTGTCATGGGATGAGAGCTCAGGCGGCCAGCGCGAGCACCATGCCCGGCTTCAATTGAAGTTGATTCGCCAACCCGGCGCGCAACTCGAGCGTGAAGCGGGCCTGGCGGCACCCTGCGGCGCGCCAGGGGCGCAGTTGCTCGACGACTTTCGCGATCGTGCCGTCGCTGCGCACGAACACCACGTCGATCGGGTAACGCATGCCCAGCGTATGGACCGAGTTGCATGGCGCAATCCAGAGCCCGCACGGGTCTTCCAGCGCCGGGGTGGCCAGCAAGCCAATGGCCCGCGACCACCAGCGCGCGGCCTGGCGGATGCGCCAGGCCGTGCGCTGGCCGTCGACATGCAGGTTCATCAAGGACATGGGACCTCGTGCCGCCGGCTCACATGCCCGACGCGAGAAACTTCATGACGATCGGAAAGCCGATGACGACGAAGGTGCAGGGGAAGATGAACATGATCAGCGGGCCCAGCATCTTGACCGGCGCCTCCATGGCGAGCTTCTCGGCGCGCTGGAACCGCTCGGTGCGGCGCTGGTCGCTCTGGGCCCGCAGAATCGGTCCGAGGCTGGAGCCCATCAGCTCGCCTTGCACCAAGGCGCTGACCAGGCTGGAAATCGGCGCGTAGTCCATCCGATCGGCCAGGTCGCGCAGTGCCTCGATGCGCGGCTTGCCGGCGCGCACGTCACGCAGGACGCGGTTGATCTCCACCATCAGCGGGCCGGGCTTGCATTTGTCGACCGACTTCTGCAGCGCGCCGGTCAGGTTCAGGCCGGCCTCGATCGACAGGGTGACGATGTCCAGGAAGAACGGCAACGCCTTCAGGATGGCCAGGTTGCGGGTCTTGGTGTGGTCGTTCAGCCATATGTCGGGGTAGACGAAGCCAAACAGCCCTCCCAGCAGTGCCCCCATCAGCACCATGCCATCACCAGCCAGCGCCATGCCGACCACAGCACCGAGCATCAGGCCCACGAGCTTGCCGCCGAAGAACTGATGCGGGGTCAGCGCATATTCCTGGCCAGCCTTGCGCAGCCTGGCCAACAGCGCGGCTTCGCGATCGCCTCGCAACAGGAAGCCGAAGGTATTGGCAAAGATGTTGACTGCGGGCCACAGCCAGCGGAAGCCGCTGGGCGGACGGTCGCGGTAGATGGTCTCGGCACTTCCCAGCTCGGCCACCAGGCGCCAGATCGAGAAGGCAGCGATGGCCAGCGCACCGCCCGCCATCATGGAGACGAAGATGGTGTCGTTCATGGTTGCCACCTACACATCGATGGTGACGATCTTCTTGATGAAGAAGCCGCCCAACATCAGCATGACGAACACCCCCGCCATCACGCCCCAGCCGTACCAAGTGACGAACAAGGGCATCATCGACGCCGGGTCCATCACATAGAGAATGCCCGCCAGGAAGATCGGCAGCATGCCGACGATGAGGCCCTGCAGCTTGCCCTGCGAGGTCAGCGCCTTGATCTTGCCTTCCATCACCTGCTTGGCGCGCAGCGTGCTCGACAGGCGGTCCAGGATCTCGGACAAATTTCCGCCGACTTCCTTGGCGATGCTCATCGCCGACACGAACAGTTCGATGTCTTCGACCTTCAGCCGCTGGGCCATGCCACGCAGGGAATCTTCCAGCGCCAAGCCCAGGCGTTGTTCACGCAGCAACAGCGAGAACTCCTGCGAGATCGGTGCCGGGCTCTCCTTGACGACCATGTCGAGGGCCTGTTGAAGGCTGGCGCCCGCGCGCAGGGAGCCTGCCATCATCGTCAACGCGTCGGGCAGCTGCAGCACCAGCTTGGCCATGCGGCGATTGCGCAGCACGACCCAGGCGACACGCGGAAAGATGGCGCCGAACAGGGCGGCCACCACGGCGAAGAACAACGCCCCGGTCGCCAACCAGACGAACAGCGGCAGCAACAGGAACAGGGCCACGTTGGCCCGGAACAGCGCACGCGGATCGAGGAAGAGGAACATGTCCTCCATCGAGACCCGCGCGTTTTCGGTGAACTGCTCGCGCCAGCCCTGGTAGGCGCTGCGCAGCGTCCACAGACCCGCCATCACGGCGCCGAGCACCATCAGGCTGATCAGCGCGTAGTCGAGCATCATCCCCGACGCTCCTCGTCCTGGTCGGGCGGCAAACCATCGTTGAAGATCCCCAGGTCGAGCGGCACGCCGATGCGCGCCAGTTCGTCGTAGAACTCCGGCACGAAGCCGCGGCCGACGAAGAAGCCCTGGGTCTTGCCAGCGGCATTGATGCCGGTCTGCTCGAAGGCGAACACCTCTTGCAGCTGAATCTTGCCGCTCTCGACACCGGTGACTTCGACGATGCTGGTGACCTTGCGGGTGCCGCAGGCAAAACGCGTCTGCTGCACGATGATGTCAATCGCCGAGGCCACCTGTTCGCGGATGGCGGTCACCGGCAGGTCCATGCCGGCCATCAACACCATGACCTCCAGACGGGCCAGCATGTCGCGTGGGCTGTTGGCGTGCGCGGTGGTCAGCGAGCCGTCGTGGCCGGTGTTCATCGCCTGCAGCATGTCCAGCGCCTCACCGCCACGGCATTCACCGACGACCACCCGATCGGGGCGCATCCGCAGCGAGTTCTTGACCAGTTCGCGAATCGAGATGTGGCCCTTGCCTTCGATGTTGGCCGGGCGGGCCTCGAGCGACACGATGTTGCTGTGGTGCAGTTGCAGTTCGGCCGCATCCTCGATCGTGACGATGCGTTCGCCATCGGGGATGAAGTTCGACAGGATGTTCAGCAGCGTCGTCTTGCCGGAGCCGGTACCGCCAGAGATCAGCATGTTCTTGCGCTTTTCGACGCAGACACGCAGGAACTCGATCATCGCCGGGCTGGCCGAGCCGAACTTCAACAGGTCGTCGGAGCCGAGCTTGCGCTTGGAAAACTTCCGGATCGTGATCGACGGGCCTTTCAACGCCAGCGGGGGAATCACGGCGTTGACGCGCGAGCCATCTTTCAGTCGCGCATCGACCATCGGCGAGCTCTCATCGATGCGGCGGCCGATGGGCGCGACGATGCGTTCGATGATGCCCTGCACCGCCCGGTCGCTGGTGAACACCGCCGGCCAGCGCTGTAGCTGCCCCATGCGTTCGACGAACACCTCGTCGTGGCGGTTCACCATGATTTCAGTGATGGACGCATCGGCCAGCAAGGGCTCGAGGGGGCCCAGCCCGATCGCTTCATCCCGCACCTCGTCCAGCAGGTGCTGCTTGTCGATGTGCGGCGGCAGGTCCGACCCCATCTTGGCGATCAGATCGCGGATCAGCTTTTCGGTCAGCTCGCGCAGATCGTCGTCCGCCATCCGATGTGTGTCGGTGCGGCGGACGTCGAACGCTTCCAGCAGCCGGTCATGCAGCAGGCGGCGGAACTTGTACTGCTCTTCATTGATGGGCGACGGGGTCACCGGCGCGGGCTCGACTGCGGCCGGCGCAGGCGCCGGTGCCGCAGCGGCGGCCGGCTGCTGTTGCGGTGCGCGGGTCGCAGCCGGAGCCGCGCCGCGGCCGGGCTTGTCGGCAGGCTTGGCAGCGGGCGCCCTTTCCGCTGGCGTGGCGTCGTCGCCACCGGGCCGGTGCCACATCACCTTCAACGAGTGGGAGCCGATCTTGATTTCGTCGTTGTTGCCCACCGGATGGGCTTGTTCCAGCTTGCGGTCGTTGACCAGCGTGCCGAAGGTCGAATCGAGGTCGCGCACATAGACGCGGTCGTTCGACACGAACACTTCGGCGTGCCGCTTGCTGACGCGCCAGCCCGGCAGCGTGACCTCGCAGTCCATGTCCTTGCCGATCACGCAGCGGGGCGCATGAATGCGCAACGGGTTGGACGAAGACGCAGAACTGCCGGCTATTTCAATCGTGAGCATGGAATGATCCTCGGAGGGCTATCGCGTACCGCGAGAGGCGCCACCCGCTGGTGCGCTGTCGACTGCCGGTGCCGTCTCAGGCTTTGCCTCGAGCCTGGCACGCGTTTTTTCGTCGGTCTCGGCGGCCAAGGCGGCGGCCTTTTCGAGGCCGAGCTTGTTCAGCGCCGACTCCGGGGTGACCACACGGGGCGTGGCGATCACGAAAAGTTCGGTCTGCTCGGTGCGCGCTTCCTTGGCCCCGAACAGCATCCCGATGAAGGGCAACCGGCCCAGGCCCGGGATCGCGTCCCCGGACTTGTCCGACTTCTGCCGCAGCAGGCCCGAGATGACCAGGGGCTCACCAGTCTTCAGGGCCAGCTGGGTTTCGGTGCGGTTGGTGGTGAACGCGATGAAGCCACCGTTGGCGTTGCGGGTGTCAGGCTCACTGACCTCGATCAGCAGGTGCGAATCGATGTTGCCCTCGGCGTCGGCCACGGGTTTGAACTCGATCGACACACCGTACTTCTTGTACTCCACCGAGACAACGCCGAACCCTTGCCCGACCGGAATGGGAATTTCGCCACCCGCCAGGAACTCCGAGGAGCCGCCACTGCGGCACGACAGACGCGGTTCGGCCAATGTCCAGGCGTCGCCGTTTTGCTCCAGGAACTGCAGCGCCGACGTGATCTGGGTCGCCATGCCGAAGAAGGTGGAAATCGGATGCGCGGTGTTGACCGGCGAGAGCGAGTCGATCAGATACTGATTGCCGGGCCGGAATGGCGTGTTGGCGTAGCCCAGCGCGGTGGTCGCCAGAACCGGCCCGTTGGCACTGGAGGCCCACTTGATGCCGAGTTGGTCGAGCGCGCGTTTCTTGACTTCCACCACGCGCAGGTCGATCTGGACCATGCGCTCCATTTGCAGCGGGTCGGCATCGGCCGGCGCATCGGGCACCAGGTTCAGCACCTGCGGGAAATGCGTCGCCAGCAGCTTGATTCGCGCGGCCGCCTCGGCATTGGGGTAGCGGCCCTCGATGATGACGCGCTCACCCACGGTCCGCGCGGTGATGCCTTGGGTCTCCCGCAGCAGGGCCTGCAGTTCGTCCAGCACGAAACTGGCGCGCGAGGCCAGCACCTGCACCTCGTAGCTGAGTTGGCGACCGTTGCGCAGCCACACGTGCATCACCGTCTGGCCCGGCCCTTCGGCCAGCAGAACAATCTCGCGATCGTCGACCACCGTGGCCTTGACCAAGGCGCCGTTGCCGATGGCGATGCGCGCGACGCCGGGCAGGCCGATCGTGGTCACCTCGCCGACGGCCATCACCCGCTTGAGCCCGGTTTCGACCACCACCGGCCCGGCCGGCGCGCGGGTGACGGGGCTGGCAGGCCTTTGCGTCTCGATCAGGGTGCCAGGCGTCGTCAGCACGGGCTGGGGGTTCACCTGCCCCCGCCCCGCGCCGGCATCATGCGGCGTGCTGCTCGTACCCGCAGCTTGTGCCCATGCCGAGGCAACAGGCGCGACGGCCAAACCCAGCGGCACCAAGCCGCGGGCAACAAAAGACATTACGGGCGACAACAAGACGCTTCCCCCCAAGATCACGGAACGTGTTTTTCGTCAATGGCATGCGGGCTCAGCGCACGGAAGGTGCAGGCGCCGCGGTGCCTGTACGGTTGGTTTTGGCTTGACCGGCCGGTGACAGTGCGGCGGACGCCAAACGAGCGAGTTGGAACTGGGTGTCGGCCGGGCCACCACCGCCGCCGCCGACGATGTATTCGATCGACGGGCCGAGGTTGGCGCGGCCGTCGCCGTGGCTGGCCAGGTTGGCGGCCGTCAGGGCGCGGGTGGTGTTGTCGGCTTCATCGTCCGGGTGCCGCAGCACCGCCGTCAGCCGCCCGGACTCTTTCGCGACGATGATGCGGTTGGCGTCGTACGGCGACACCTCGAGCGTGACGGTCGAGAACGAGCGCTCCTTGCCGGACTCGTCATCCCGCTTGGTCAGCGATTGGTCGGTGGCCAGCACGGTCACGTTGGACAACAGCGGCGCGGTGACGTCCACGTCTTCGGAACCGGCATTCACCGGGCGGGCCGAATAGATCAGGTCGATTCGGTCGCCCGGACGCAGCATGCCCGAAATCGAGTTGACGGCATCGACCTCGAATGTCAGTGCCCGCAGGCCTTTCTTCAACGTGGCAGAAAAGACCTGCCCACCATTGCCCTCGGAATGCACCGGCAACAGCACGTCGCCGCGCTTGATCGGCACCGCCAGGCGCTGATGCTCCATGGAGGCGAACTGATCCGGTCGAATTGCATCGGCATGCACGAACTCTGCCGGCATCTCGCGCACCGCCATCGACTCGGACGAGATCGTTTCTCCGCGCTGCAGATCACGCTTGGCGACCACCACGCTGACGGTCTGCTTGCCGCTGTTGGCCGCTTCCTCGAGCTGCGCCATGCGGCGCTGGATCAGGTGGTTGCTCATCACCACGGCGCCGACGCCAAGCGCGATCGCTACGCCCAAGAGGAGCCAATTGGTGTTGATCTTTGGTTTCTGAAATGCCATGGAGCACGCCCATCCCCCTCAGGGGAGCGAAATGTAGTAGGTGAGATTGCGAAAGAAGGCCCGGATCATCTCGGTCAGGTACTGCGCACCGGTCTTGCCGTCGAACTCGAGCACGAACAACGCGGAAGCCAGCACGGCGCCGATGAGGGCGTACTCGACCATGGCCTGCCCGCGCTGGGACGAACCCAGCCGGCGCCAACGGTGCACGCAGGCCATTGGCGACTTCGTCAGCGACACATGGAGATGCTTCATGGGCGTGCTCCGTCCACAGGGCCGAGCAGGTTGACGGTGAGGTAGGTGCGGCGGTCGGTTGGGCGCCAGGTCATGGCGAGATCCACCGACTGCGGAGGCTTGCTGAAACTGGCCAGCCAGGTCTTGATGCCGTCGCGGTCGACTGGCGACTGCTTTTCGAAGGCCACTTGCCAGCCCCGCCGCAGCCATTCGCCACGCCAGCGTGAAATGTTCAGGTCGAAGCTTTCGTTGCTGACCATCGAGACCAATTGGCTGCGCTGATTGCCGTCGATCGACTCGGTGATCTGCGTGATCCGCGTGTCGGTGAACCGGGGCAGCTGGGACGGGAACGGATCCTTGCGCACGCCGCCGAAATGGGCGGTGCTGATCAGCCCCTCGCTACCCGAAGGGCTGCGCGGCCTGACCTGGACGGCGACCTGGAAATCGTCCACCAGGGTCGACATGCCTTGCCACCCGCCCGCGTTGGTTTCGCGCGGCGGGCCGGCCTTGGCACCGGCCCATCGTGCCCGGTAGAAGTCGAGCACTTCGCTGGGCGTGAGGTCCGATTCGAATCGCTCGACGCGGCTGGGCAGGCCATTGACCACGGCATCGCGCGCCACCCATTCCGATTTGGAACGCGGCGGGTCGGGCACGTCGGGCCAATTGGGGCCGGCCAGGGCAGGCGTCGCAAACATGGCAGACATCACCCAGCACACCCATCGTTGTGTCTGGGCTATTTGCATGCGCTGTTGTCGGGCGCGCCATCGAGACGCTCGTGGGCCACCACGTCCGGCTTGATGCAGCCGATGATCGGCCCTTCGGGTTCGAACAGGCTGAGGGCTTCCTCCAAGAGGCCCTTCAAGACGCCGGGCACCTTGGACGTTGGCACAAGGGTCGATGCCGCGTCCCGCGTGGGCATCGACCCCCCGCTGTTGAGCGAGTCGCCGATGGCGGCGGTGGCCGCAGCGATGACGATCGGCTTGGGCGAATCCGACACCAGATCCAGCTTGTTGGCGAGCTTGACCTCCACCTGGGCAACCTTGCCCCCGTTGTAGCTCTTGCCGGCCGTCTTGGTCATGAGCCCCATGGCCTTGGCGGCACCGGCTGAACCCACCGGCGCATCCGTCCAGTTCACCGTGATGTTCTTTTCGGGTGTCGTCAGCAGCGGCGCGCCGCTCAGGTCGGTCCACAACGCCGGTTGACCTTTCTCCTTCTTCAGCTTGTCGATGCTGTCGTCCGACTGGAGATGGCCCTTGTTCAAATACTTGCCGTCGGCGAAGAAGCGGGTGCGCATCTGGTCTTCCAGCACACTGTTGCCCAAGCGGCTCTCGCTGGGTTCGCGCGCGCGCTGAAATGCCGCATAACGACTGGCCTGGGTGGCCGTCATCTGCAGGTCGCCGTAGCGGCCAGCGTAAGTGACGGCCATGAACAAGGGCGTTAGCACCGCCAACGCCACCAGGAATTCGGCGATTGATTGACCGCGCTGCATGGAACGGCCGGAATGGGCGCTCGAATACTTCATCGGTTATCTCCCAAAGGCGTCTTCGCCGGTTGAGCCAAGAAATTCCGCACGGCGATCGCGCCGAAACGATCGGGGGGAATGGGTGTGCCGTCGGTGAAGCCGACCAGGCGGTCGTTCAGGTAGGCGGTGTTTTCACCCAGCAGTTGATCCAATACGTCGCCTTCTGTCGATCCCGAACTCTTCAGTACGACCAGTTCGTGGTGCCCGTTGTGGACATAGATCGGCTGGCGTGCATAGAGACAGAAATCCGCTTCGGGGCTGCCCTTCTTGTGCCCTTGGGCCGCGACCCCTGCCTTGCGCAGGTCCTTGGCGATCACGTCTGAATCCCACACGCACGACGCGCCCCCGGCGTCCTCGGTCGGCAGCCCGGTGATGTCGTACACCTGGGGCTTCTTGCCACAACCCGCCCGCGGCGCGGCCACGTTGTTCACCGTCACCTTGGGCGGCTCCGGTTGGGCGTAGTCGAGCAGCTTGTTGACCGAGGTGCTGCTGCCCTGGGTGGCATTGCCGCAGAACTGCCCCGACCACGCCGACCGCTCGATGAACAACATCAGCTGGCAATTCGAGCTGGCAGGGTCCGCGGCCACGCGACGGACCGTGTGGAAGGTCGCATGGTTGGGGCCGTCGAAGTATTCCTCAGCCTCGACCACCGCCAGCTTGCCCAGGTAGGTGTCGGACGGCAGTTGCACCGGACCCGCGGGCAGCTTCTTGGCGGCGCGGCAGGCCTCGACACTCAGGCCGATGGCATTCTTCAAGCCCTCCACGTTGCCCGTGGCCACGCGGTGGACGTGGATCGGCGAACGGCTGTCCTGGGCCAGGCTCACCGTACAGGCGACTGCCAAGGCGGCGCCCATCACAGGGCCCAGCGCCTGATTCAGCGCCGACGATCCGGGCATCCACCTCATGGCTTGTCCTGCCCCCCTGGCGTGTAGAGCACCTTGTCGGGCAGCATGTCCATCGCCGCCAGCATGCCGGCCTTCTCGAGGGGCGTCAGGTCCGTCAACCGGGCCTGCCAGTACGGGCTGAACAGCGAGCCGTATTCCTTGGCGTTATCGGGGCGCCACAAGGGGCCGCCCGTCTTGTCGTTGGCCAGGCCGCGCTGCGGACGCTCGAAGAACACTCGGGACTTGGCCAAGGCGGTGTACTGGTCGGCCTCCGCCCGCTCCTTCATGTCGCCCGAACCCGTCACGGCCGGCGTGTCCTCACCCATGCCCATCTGGTTGGTCGTCAGCACGGCGGCCCGCGACTTGCGCGTGGCCACGATGAAGTCGACCCCCAGCGTGGCACGGGCCTTGGCCGACTTGTCCTTGACGTCCCACACCTCGGGCACGCCGCTCCAGTTCATGAACTTGCCGCCGTTGCCGCCGTGCGACGTCGCTTCTTCATAGGCGAACTTCTGCGCCATGCGCTTGGGCTCCCAGACCTCGCCGGCACTGCCATTCTTGTCGGCATTGGAGCGGCCCCAGCCGATCGGCTGGTACTCCTTGCACATGCCCGACTTGCAAGGCACCTTCTCCCAGAGCTCGAGGGTGTCCTCGGTCTCCCAATGGTTGAAGTCCTTGAGCGTGGAGCCGCCGCGCTTCTCGGTGCCGACCAGGCCCGCGTTGAGGTTGAAATACCACTTGCCGTTGCGCTCGGCCGAGAAGCGGTCGCGCGACTCCAGCACGACCTCGGCCGAATCCTTGCGGCCCGCACCGGTGTACTGGGTGGTGAAGTTCAGCCAGTCCTTCTCGTTGGCGATGAACGTGGCCGCGCGCACTTTGGGCCGCTTGTCGATCTCGACGCCCACGTCTTCATGGGTGCCAAAGTTCGTTCGGTTGGCTTCGACGACCTTGGTGGCGGCGTCTTCGGCCAACACCCCACCGACCTTGATAACGGCCATGTGCGCGTTGACGAGGGCGTACTTGGACGCTTCGATCAGCGGGATGATGGCCTTGTCGTCGACCTTGACCAGCACGTCGTGGACCTTGTTGGTCGCAGTGGCGAGCTTGTCGAGAATCTGGCCGATGACCTCGATCGGCGGAATGAAGATACCGACGATGTCGGCCAGCGTGCCGAAGTTGTTGGCGGTGGTGCCGAAGTACTGCAGCCAGCTCTCGATGCTGAGCATCTGGATCAGGAAGGCCTCATTGGCCACCATCGCCCGGTTGTTGTACGCCGCCAGGTTCAGCACGCGGGCCTGCACCGTGGAGGCGGCCAGCGCCGCGGCATCGGCCGCGTTGATGGTGCGCTGCTTGGCCACCGTGATCTGAGCCGTGCTGAACACGCCATACAGGATGGCGGCGCAAGCGACCATCGTGCCCATCAGCCAGATCACGGCCTGGCCGCGCAGATGGCGGCGTGACGGACCAGCGACTCTACGCACGGTGAACTTCATCGCATCTCCCTTTCCACATCCTGTGCCTCCCGAAGCCCTGGCGGCGGGGGACGCATCACGTTGCTCCACACCCCGAAGGGTCAGCTCTGTTTGACCAGCTCGACGCGACGGTTCTTGGCGCGTCCTGCCTCGTTGCGGTTGTCGGCAACCGGCGACTCCTGCCCGCGGCCCACGGCCACCAGGCGCTTGGCATCGACCCCCTGGGCGACGACGGCCTTCACAACGGCTTCGGCGCGCGCCTGAGACAGCTTCTTGTTGTCTGCCGCCGAGCCGACGTTGTCGGTGTGCCCTTCGATGTTCAGCTTCAGCTTCGGCTGCTGCTTCATCAGCAGCGCGATCTCTTTGACGGCGGCCACGCCGTCTTGCTTCAGCACCGCTTGATTGGTGTCGAAGTTGATGTAGACCGTCGCAAAGCCGTTGCTGA
This sequence comes from Ideonella sp., assembly GCF_041914305.1. Taxonomy (NCBI): domain Bacteria; kingdom Pseudomonadati; phylum Pseudomonadota; class Betaproteobacteria; order Burkholderiales; family Sphaerotilaceae; genus Ideonella; species Ideonella sp. The sequence continues at coordinate 49,782 of NZ_JAYSDQ010000007.1, read as the reverse complement.
CGATCTCTTTGGCCAGCTCCCCCGCCTGCACCGTTTGCGCCATGGCCTGGTGCTCGACGATCGTAAGGTAGTACTCCGACTCGTAGGGGACCTTGAGCAGCACGGAGACCGGCGCCTTGCCTGCCTGCTCGATGCGAAAAATCTGCTGGCCGGACACATCGGCATCCGGCGGCACGCTGATCAGCTTGCCGCCCAGCTTTTCGATCGCCGCCTTGTAGTTGCGATAGATCTCGATCTTGCTGCGCTCACTGCCCGGCTGCGAGTACACCAGGCGAGTCACCTTGCCCTCGAAGCTCATCGGGCCGGTGTATTTCGCGCCCTTCGCTTCGTGCAGGTCGTACTCGGGATCGAGCGTCACGGCATCGAAGGCCTTGACGGACTTGTCCCGAACCTCGTAGTTCGGCATGCCGCTGAGCAGAGGGTGGTCCCGGTAGTCCGTATCGCTGGCCAATGCGGCAGACGACTGCACAAACGCCAGGAGCAACAGCACCAGGCGGGCGCATCGCGAAATCATTCCCATGTCAACCTCTGATCGGGACCGAACGCCCAGGGCGCTCGCCGCGCCGCAATGCCCCCAAGCCGGGGACCCAAAGCTTCAGTTACTTCGTGTTGGCCGGCTCGGTGAAATTCTCGAGTCCGATCTTGGCCGCGGCCTCGACGGTCACCATCTTGCCGGTCGACACGGCGGACTTATTCGCGTTCTGGGCGTCGAGCCCGTCACCGCCCACGGCAGCGGCAATGCCAGCCGTCTGGTGCCGAACCGTGCGGCCAAACAGGTTGTAGACGCCGATCGCCGCAATGGCAATCAACGCCACGATGATGATGTACTCCGTCATGCCCTGACCGCGCTCTTGGCGGCGGCAACTCGTATTTGCACGCATCAACTTCTCCCACCGGCGACCCACAAGCAATGAGATGGGAGGGCGCACGCAGGCGCCACCCCCGATCGTTCAGCCCGTAACGGATTACTTCGGCTTGACGGTGGCGCCAGCCGTGAAGTTGTCGAGGCTCTTGACTGCGGCGGCTTCCTTGACGGATTCCTTGCCGTTATCGACGCCCTTCTTGTTGGCCTTCTGGGCTTCGGTGCCGGCACCGCCCAGAGCTGCAGCCATACCGGCCGTTTGGTTACGCACCGTGGCGCCGAACAGGTTGTAAACACCGATCGCCGCGACAGCGATGAGCGCCACGATGATGATGTATTCGGTCATGCCCTGGCCGCGCAGGTGGCGCAGCGACTTGCTGGCGAACAACTTCATGATGTTTCCTCACTTACATAGTTAACGAAGGTGCCCACAGCGTCGCCAGCCAATGACTTGCGAACAATCGTAGGACCGAACAAGCGCGAAACCGTTTACGAACGGCTCGCCGGCGCAACGATAGTCGTAGCCCTTAGCAGCAGGCATCCCCCTAATCCGGCCGTTTGTGCAACACAGAGTAAAAGTTTCGAAACAGTGATGCGGATGGCGTTTCAAGCTTGATTTGTCTTTCATCCGCCCTGAGACTCGCGCGCCGAGACGGCGTGTAGAGGGAGAAACAGTGCGGGCGACACCAGCCGCGATGACGCGAGGGCGGGCACAGCGAGCAATCGCAATGCCCCGCCAGATGCTGCGCATCAAGCCGCAGCGCGCGCGCATCGACGGCGCAGCGACCATGTTGTGGTGCGGATCCGGTTTGTCCGGCGCCGCGCTGGGCATCGGTGCGGCCTGGCCCTACATGTGGCCGGTTTGCTGGATCGCGCTGTCGTGCATGTGCGTGGTCGTGATCGCGGCGTCCAGGCGATCGCCGCTGCAAGGCTGTATTGCCCTGTCGGCGGGTTGGGTCGCCTGGCAGGTGGCGGGCACCGGCTGGATCGTTCTGGGCGTTCGAGAAGGCGCCCACACCGCGGCATGGCAGGCGGCCGTGCTGGCGTTCTTCGCCGTCACCCATTTGCTGCCAGCGCTCTCGGTGTGGCTGCTGCTCGACTGGGCAACGCACAAGGCCAATGCCCCCCATGACCGCGACCCCGTCCGGCTGGCGGTCAAATTCGGCCTCACCCTGGCATGCGCCGAGACAGTGCGCCAGTGGGGCTGGCTCGGCAGCGGGTACGCCAGCCTCGGGTCTGCCTTTGTCGACATGCCGGGGGCACAAGTGGCCATCCCGGTGGTGGGGGCCGCCGGTTGGGGCTGGGCAGTCTCATTCAGCGCCGTGCTGTCGGCGTGTGTGGTTTGGTTTCTGCTGGCCGGCGCGCGGCGCGCCACCGCCTGGGCTGCCTTGGGGCTGCTGATCTGCGTGCTGGCCTGGGCGGCACTCTGGCAAATGGAGAAATCCGACTTGCCCGCATGGATGCAGCCCCAAGACGTGGCTGATGTGGTAGCGCTGGCCGTTCAACCGCCGCCGCAGCGAGGCAAGCACTGGTCGCGCAAGGACCGTGACGAAGCGGTCGATCAACTCGAGTCAGCGCTGATGCAGGCTTCACCCGGCACCGTGGTGGTCACGGCGGAAACCTTCTTTCCCGAGCCCCCGCCGAAGGTGGCAGAAGGCAGCTGGCTGGACCTGGTGCAGCTGGTTCGAAAGCGCGACGTCCATGCGCTGCTCGGCATGCCCCATCTGATGCGTGACGACGAAGGCGTTCACATGATGAACACCGTGGTCCAGTTGTCACCGGACCGTCAATCCCTGTATGCCAAGGAGCGGCTGGTGCCGGGCGGCGAGTACCTGCCTTGGCCCGACACGCTGCGCCCCTTGTACGAGCAGATGTTCGACAAGGTGCGCAGCAGCCAGCGCGGCGGCCCGCCGGAGTTGACCGAACCACTGTTTGCCGGCGGCCAGGTGATCGGCACGTCGATCTGCCATGAGCTGTCGTTCCCGTTGACGATGGCGGCACGCGCGCGCCAGGCCAACTGGTTGGTCAACCTCGCCGACGACATGTGGGTGGACAACCTCTTGTACCGTGAACAGATGCTGACCGTGGCACGCGTGCGGGCCATGGAAGCCGGCAAGTATGTGCTGCGGGTCAGCCAGGGCGCGGCCTCCGCCTTGATTTCACCCCGCGGCCAGGTGACGGCTCGGGCACCCAACGCCCAAGCCCTTCTGCTGCCGGTTCGGCTGCAGGCCCGCGAGGGCATGACCCCCTACCACCGCGCTGCCCTCTGGCTGGCCGGAGCCCCCTTGTTGCTGGCCGGCGCATGGTGCGTGCTCGCACTGCTTCGCCGCACCTTCTTTACCCGTCAGGCGACTTCATCATGATCTATCGATTGCAACGCCTCCCTCTTCGGCGTCCGCGCCACGCTCGCGGCATCACGATGGTTGAATTCGTGATCGTCTTTCCGCTGGCAACGCTGTTTGTGCTCAGCCTGATCCAGTTCGGCATGGTCTACATGGCCAAACTGACGCTGAACCACGCCACCTTCATGGCCGCGCGGATCGGTTCCTTGCACAACGCGAACGAAGGCTACATGCGCGAAGCGCTGATCCGCGGCCTGATCCCGTTCTACCAGGACAACACGATCACGGGCGACAAGGAGCGGATGGCCAAGGCCTACCTGAAGTCACAGCTCGCCAACGCGGGCCTCAACCCATTCAGAGCCGAGATCGAAGTCCTGAGTCCTTCGAAGGACACCTTCTCCGACTTCGGCATCAAGGACCCGAAGACCAAGGTCACGTACATCCCGAACGACAACCTGGAGTACCGCGATCTGGCGCCCGGCTCGAAGTCCAGGCAGAACATCCGCGATGCCAATCTGCTCAAGATCCGTGTCAGGTACGGCTACGAAATGAAGGTGCCGCTGATCGGCGGCGTCATCTCGCGAATGATGTGCGGGGGCTCGATCGGCGTCGAGGCTTACGGCAACGTCAAGCCGTGGGATGCCCTGCTGGCCACGTCACCGACCGATTGCCTGAAGTACTACAAGCGCCCTCTCGGCGACGCGGTCTACATGCCGATCGAAAGTTTTGCGATTGTCGAAATGCAGTCGCGTGCTGAATCCAACTGAACAAGGAGTTTTTGTGCGGAAGATGAATCAATGGCCCTGGCGGGCTGGCCTGGCCGCTTGTGTGGCGGCCCTGACGGGCTGTGGTGGCGGCGGCAACGAATCCGGCCCGCCCGATTCGCTCTATGCAGCGCCCGCGAGCGTCGCGGTCGCCGGCCCCCAAGACGCGTGTGCCATTGGCGCAGGGCCGACCGTCTTTGTCTACGGCGGCCAGCCCCCTTATAAGCTCACCAACTCGATGCCCGAGGGCATGCAACTCGACAAGCAGACGGTCACCGCCAGCGGCCAGGGATTCGCCATCACGTTCATCAATGGCGTTTGCATGGAGAGCATTCCCGTCACCATCGAAGATGACGTGGGCCGTGTGTTTTCAGTGCCTGTCACCAACGCCAAAGGATAGTGAACCACAACCCCATCTCAAGCGCGCTGGCGGCTTGGCTGCTTGTCGTCTGGCTGCCGGCCGGCGCGGCGGCGCAGTCGTCGGACGGCGTTCGCGTCTGCCGAAGCGGGTCGGTTGAAATGATCGTGGGCGGCGCCGGGGCGGCGCCGTCGAACTGCTCCTCGTCGCCCGGCTTGGCGCCTGCGCCAGCCGGCGCATCCAAGGCGGTGGCCACCAACCGCGTCCGCCTCAACGAAGGCGAGTCCGAACGAAGACGCATCCTCGAGCTGGAGCTGCAACACGAACAGTCGGTGCTCAACAGCCTGCTGAAACAAGGCCCGAGCGCCGATTCGGCAACGCTGGCCCGCACCCATTCCAACCTGGCAGCGCTGCGTCAAGAGCTGGCCCGCGCGACACCGTGAACGCGGCGCGTGGGGCGCCTGGCCTGTCCAGGCAGCAATTGCTGGCCGTCTATGCGATGGCACCTTTGCTGGCGATCGCGGTCGTCGTCGATCTCGGAGCCTTTCAGGGCCGCCTGCGTGAGCTGCTGCCTGCCAGCCCGGCCGCGCTTCCGATCTACAGCTTGGTCTTTGGCTTCCCGCATGTCTTGGCCAGCTTCTTCCTGCTCGGCGACCGCGAACTGACGCGCGGGGCGATGCCCGTGCTGGTGCCGTCGGCAGTGGCGGCCGCCGTGGGCACCTTGCTGGCCCTCACCTTGCTGGACTCCAAACAGATCGCACTGGCGCTGATCCTGACGACCATGGTTCATGTGGTTGGCCAGCAGACCGGCATGGCGGCGGGGCAGGCCGGGTTGGCGCGCCTGCCGCACGGCCTGTGGCCCATGCGGATCTGGCGGGTGCTGATGGCGGGCGTGGGCTGCACCGCAGCCACGGCGATCGGCGGCGAGGCCATGGTTCCCGTCACCGAGCTGCCGGAGCCATGGCTGGTGGCGGCCGGCATGTTCTTGTTGGGCTCTGTGCCGCTGGGCGCGTGGCTCGCCTACCAGGCCCGGCGGCATGGCGGCGACGTGCGAGCCCTGCTGAGCATGCAGTTCACGGCCATCGTTGGCTACGGGCTGGTGGTGCTGGGCTACCCTTTGTTGAGCATCTGGTTGTTCCGCTGCGTGCACGACGTGACCGCGTTTCTCGTCTACGGCACGGTGGCCAACGCGCGGGCGCGCGCCGCGCCGGGGGCCAACAAGCTCTACGCATGGCTGGGCCTGCGCGGCGGCTGGATCGCCTGGTGCCTGTGGCCCCTGTCGATCGCGCTGACTTCAGTGGCGGCGCTGGCTCTCCCCGGCGGGGTGCTGGTCTGCCTGTCGTGGACCCACTACCTGGCCGAACACCGCATCTGGAAACACGGTTCGCCCTTGCGCCAGTGGCTCGTTCTGCGATAGCGCGGTGCAAGGGCATCGAGCCGTCGAACGCGCCCGACGACAAGCACGCCCAACACGGCGGCCCGACGCCGCCGCCGGGTCATGCCATGTTCAAGGCTTGTCGATGCGTGTCGTGAAGCCGATCTGCTTCCACCCATCGGCCACGTCGACGGCATGCACGGCAACGAGGTAGCTGCCACCGTCCTTCAGAGGCTTGGCGGAAGGAAACTCCGCCGGATAGGCGATGCGATTCAGGAGCGTCTGCCCTTCACCCATCATGCAATCGGCGCTCGTGACCGAGGCGGCCAGGCACTTCTGATCGAACACGCGGACAAGGTAGTACACCGTATTACCCAGATTGGGCCACGACCAAGTCGGCGTGACGCCGCCGGTGGACGACACAACGAAGTTGGAAGGCGTCGTCACCGTTTCGCCGTACAGCTTCCATGTGCCGTTGGCGGCGATGTCATGGCTGCAGTCGTTCGGGCCGCTGACGTGAACCTTCCCACCGGCATTGGTGTAAGTGCCGCTGAATTGATCTTTCGCGCTGTCGTAGCTGCCCACGTAGGCACCACCGACCGGCGCGTTGTCGACAACGCCGGTCCACTGGCCGGTCATGCCCGTGTCGGTGCGCTGGCCAGTGACGGTGCCAATGTCGGCGCCGCCGATACAACCAACATATGAGAACGGCATCTGCCCCGAGAAGCTGCCGGGACCCGAGGGCAAGTTGAGGACCAGCGTACCAGGCGTCGGATCCTCGGGGTTGTTGAGCGGATCTTCCTGGTAGTAGCCGTAGTAGAGCTTGCCTTGCTCGGGCTCGACCTCATCGTCACTGCCGCCACCACAGCCGGCGAGCGAAGCCGCGGTGATGGCCACGGCGATGGCCGCTGCGGCACGGCGCAAGTTGAACAAGTCGGTGGGGCGTAGGTGTTGTCGGCGAGCCATGAGGGCAATCCCTGTTTGTTGTCGGTAGTCTGCGCAACGCAGGGGCTGCGGCAGCGGCCGACCAGCGCGTCGTCGAAGATCGCTCAAGACGTAACCGCAGGCTGCCTGCATCAGCGCAATGCCGCCTGCGAGGCGGCGCGACAATCCGCCGCATGGCCACTGCCTCTTCGACGAACCCCACGCCGCGCTCGCGCCTCGCGCTGTACCTCGACCTGATCCGCTGGAACCGCCCGGCCGGCTGGCTGCTGCTGCTGTGGCCATCGCTCGCCGCGCTGTGGATCGCGGCGGACGGCTTCCCGGGTTGGCATTTGCTCATCGTCTTCACGCTCGGCACGATCCTGATGCGCAGCGCGGGCTGCTGCGTCAACGACGTGGCCGATCGGGAGTTCGACAAGCATGTCAAGCGCACGGCGAACCGGCCGGTGACCAGCGGCGCCCTGCCGGTCAAAGAGGCGCTGGGCCTGGGTGCCGTGCTCGCGCTGCTGGCCTTCGGCCTGGTGCTGACGACCAACCCGCCGACCATCCTGCTGTCGGTCCTGGCGTTGGCGGTGGCCATCGCCTACCCGTACGCGAAGCGCTTTGTGTCGATGCCGCAGGCGGTGCTGGGGGTGGCCTTCAGCTTCGGCATCCCGATGGCGTTCGCCGCCGTGCAGGGCAGCCAGTTCTGGAACATCGCCGCCGTGGGCAACGCGGTGCCATGGCACGCCTGGTGCCTGCTCGCGATCAACCTGTTCTGGGTTCTGGCCTACGACACCGAGTACGCCATGGTCGATCGCGACGACGATCTGCGCATCGGCATCAAGACTTCGGCCATCACACTTGGCCGCTATGACGTGGCCGCGGTGATGGTCTTCTACGCGATCTATCTCGTCAGCTGGGGCTGGGTCACAACGCGCCTGGGCGTGCCGCGGCTGGTCTGGGCCGGCATCGCGGTTGGCGGCGCGCAGGCCGCGTGGCACTACACGCTGATTCGCGGGCGCTCACGCGACGGCTGCTTCAAGGCGTTCAGGCTGAACCACTGGGTCGGCTTCGCTGTCTTTGCCGGCACGGCGGTGGCACTGGCACGGCTCTGACCCCGCTGCGGCAGAGCCGCGCCTCTGGCGGCGTCAGCCCTTGCAGGCGCCGACGTTGTGGCCTTCGTGCTTCATGTAGATCTTCGGGATGACCATGCCGCTGCCGTTGCGATCGGCCAGGTTCGTCCCGACCATCGACATTTCGTAGCGATCGCTGCTGTAGCTGGCCTGCACGTCCACCGTGCCCGTGCCGCTGGGCTGCGGGCACTCGAAACGGCCGCTCGCCTTGCCAGCATCCGCCTTCACATTCACGGCGCGGCAGCCGGACTGGGTCGCCTCCGACACCATCTTCTGAATGCTCTCCTCGATGCTCCGGCTCGCTTCGGCCGGGGTCAGGCAGCCCTGGCTCGGCGGGACCTGGTTCCAATGCTGGCCGTCCGCCGAAATCGACGAGTTTCGGCTCCATTGACCCGGCTTGAGGTTCTCGGCCTGGGCGGCCGTCGTCAGAGCCAATGCAGCCGTCAGCAGGGCGAGTCGTTGCGAGGTGTTCATATCGGGTATCTCCTAGATCAGGGGCAGCACTCCAACGCAGGTCACGCGCGATGGGTGCACAGCACCCTGCAGCGGGTGCGTATCGGCAGGTAACTGGTGCTGAGGCTCAGGCGCCGAATTCGTCGCCCAATTCCTTCGCCCGCCGCGCCGCCGCATGCAGCGCCTGGACGAATGCTTCCATCACGCCGCGCTCGTCGAGCGTGGTGATCGCGGCGTGGGTGGTGCCGCCCTTGGAGGTCACGTTCTGTCGCAGCACCGCCGGCGCTTCGGTGCTCTGCGCCGCCAGCGCCGCAGCGCCGGCGAAGGTGCCGACAGCCAGAGTTCGCGCCTGCCCGGCAGACAAGCCTAACTCGTTACCCGCACGCATCATCGCTTCGACGAAGTAGAAGACGTAGGCCGGGCCCGAACCGGACAGCGCGGTGACCGCGTCGAGCTGCTCTTCGCGCTCGACCCACAGCAGCTCGCCGGTCGGCGCGAGCAGGCTTTCGACCATCTGGCGCTGATCGGGCGTCACCGCGGCGCTGGCGAACAGGCCCGTCATGCCACGGCCGATCAGCGCCGGCGTGTTGGGCATCGTGCGCACGACGCGGGCACTGCCCGTGGCATGCGCGATCGCAGCGCTGCGGATGCCTGCCATCACCGACAGCTGCAGCGCGTTTTTCACGTGCGCAGCGCACGGCTGCGCGGCCTCTTTGAACAGCTGCGGCTTGACCGCCCACACCACCAGCGCAGCGCTGGCCAATGCAGGGCTCGCCGCCGCTTCGACCACCACGCCGAACTGCCGGCGCAGCTTGTCGGCCTGGGCCGCGAAGGGCTCGATCACGTGGATCGCGGAGGGCGCATGGCCCGACTGGATCAGCCCGCCGATCAGGGCCGATGCCATGTTGCCGCCGCCGATGAAAGCGATGGTCGCGGAAGTGAGGTTGGACGTCATGGCCCGGCAGTGTAGAGGTCGCGCGCCCTGTACACATGAGCAGATGCGGATGGGGTTATGCAAACAATGCATGCAGCTCGGAGACAAATTCGGCCCTCTCTTCACTAGAGTGCCGACCCATGCCGCGGCGGCTGACTCACGAGGTGAGCCACCGCTGTATTCACCTCTTGGAGTCCACGAGAAATGTCCAGCCCGCTTTCCTTTGTCCACCCGACCGCCGACAGCCCCTGGGGCACCTACCTGTCGCAAGTCGACCGCGTCACGCCCTACCTGGGTCACCTGGCCCGCTGGGTCGACACGCTCAAGCGCCCGAAGCGCGCGCTGATCGTCGACATCCCGATCGAGCTGGACAACGGTACCGTCGCCCACTTCGAGGGTTACCGCGTGCAGCACAACATGTCGCGCGGCCCGGGCAAGGGCGGCGTGCGCTACCACCCCGACGTCACGCTCGAAGAGGTGATGGCGCTGTCGGCCTGGATGAGCATCAAGAACGCCGCGGTGAACCTGCCGTACGGCGGTGCCAAGGGTGGCATCCGCGTCGACCCGAAACTGCTGTCGACCAAAGAGCTGGAGCGCATGACGCGCCGCTACACCAGCGAGATCGGCATCATCATCGGCCCGCAGCAGGACATCCCCGCGCCGGACGTGAACACCAACCCGCAGATCATGGCGTGGATGATGGACACGTACTCGATGAACGTCGGCGCCACCGCCACCGGCGTCGTCACCGGCAAGCCGATCCACCTCGGTGGCTCGCTGGGCCGTGTCAAGGCCACCGGCCGCGGCGTGTTCGTCACCGGCCGTGAAGCCGCCCGCCGCATCAACCTGGACCTGAACGGCGCCAAGGTCGCGGTCCAGGGCTTCGGCAACGTCGGCTCGGCCGCCGCCGAGCTGTTCGCGCAAGCAGGCTCGAAGATCGTCGCCGCGCAAGACCACACCGGCACGATCTACAACGGCAGCGGGTTCGACCTCGCCGAGCTGATCCCCCACGTCAAGGCCACCGGTGGCGTCGCCGGCTTCAAGGGCAGCGAGCCGATGGGCAACGAGGAGTTCTGGGACGTCAAGGTCGACATCCTGATCCCCGCCGCGCTCGAAGGCCAGATGACCGCCGACCGCGCCCGCCGCACCAGCGCCAAGCTGGTGCTCGAAGGCGCCAACGGCCCGACCGTGCCGGCCGCCGACGACATCCTGGCCGACCGCAACATCCTGGTGGTCCCGGACGTGATCTGCAACGCCGGCGGTGTGACCGTCAGTTACTTCGAGTGGGTGCAGGACTTCTCCAGCTTCTTCTGGACCGAAGACGAGATCAACCTGCGGCTGGACAAGATCATGGTCGGTGCGCTCAAGCGCATCTGGGACGTGGCCGATCAGCACCAGATCACGCTGCGCACCGCCACCTTCGCGGTGGCCTGCGAGCGCATCCTGGCCGCCCGCGAAGAGCGCGGCCTGTATCCCTGATATTGGGGGGTCGGCGCAGTCGCTGTCATCGGCGGCGCTAGACTTCGCGTTGCAGCCTGGCCGGCCCGAAAGTGGCCGGTCGGTGCGTCAAGCCGGGCCCGCGCCCGGCTTGCGTCTTTTTGAAGAATCCTCCAAGGATGGGAGCCCCCCTGATGAAACAACGCCTGACGACGCTTGGCGTCCTGCTGATCGCTGCCAACGCGGCCTGGGCTGGTAATTCAAAGCCTTCGATCGAACACTGCGATCGAGAAATGGGCAGCCTGGCAGTCTCGGAGGTGCAGGACTACATGCTCACGCGGCTGTCCTACTACAAGCTGGGTTCGCCGAGCACGATGCTGCGCATGATCGCGCAGGAGTCGGGTTGTTTTGCCGTCGTCGAGCGCGGCGCAGCCATGCAGAACCTGCAACAGGAACGTGCCCTGGCAGCCGGTGGGCAGTTGCAGCAGGGTTCGAACCTTGGCGGCGGCCAGATGCAGGCGGCCGACTTCGTGATGACGCCAGCCGTGCAGTTCAGCGATGAATCCGGCGGTGTCGGCGGCTCCGTGAGCAACCTGCTCAGCCGGGCAGGCGGCCTTCTGGGCCAGATCAGCAGCGTCGCGGGCGGTGTGAAGTTCAAGGAAGCCGAAACCACGCTGCTGGTCGCTGACGTGCGCTCGGGCATCCAGGTGGCCAGCGCCGAAGGCAAGGCCACCAAGATGGACTTCAGCGTCGATGCCTGGGGTTGGGGTGATCTTGGTTGGGCCTCCGGCGGCGGCTACAGCAAGACGCCCGAAGGCAAGCTGATCGCCGCCAGCCTGCTCGACAACTTCAACAAGATCGTCCAGCAGATCCGCAACAAGCCGCAACTGATCCGCAACACCTCGGCCGCCTCGGTGCAGAACGCCTCGCAGTCGATTGCCGCGACCGGCAGCGGCTCGGTGGGCCAGCCGTCTGCAGCGCAGTTGGCCGCGACGCAGACACCCCCCTCGGTGGGGGGCGCGCTCCCGGCCACGCTGGTCGGTGCTTTCTCAGGCCAGTTCAGCGGCGGCGACAGTGGCGTCTTCTCCATCATGGTGGCCAATGACGGCCGCATCAGCGGCGTCGGCCAATCGGCGAACGGCACCAGCTTCAATGTCGTGGGCACGGCCAGTGCGGGCGGATCGATCGTGATGACCGGCAACGGCCAGACCGGCACCACCCAGTTCACCGGCGTGATCGATCCCAACAGCGGTTCACTGGTCGGCACCTGGCGCTTGAAGAAGCAGCAGGGCAGCTTCAACGGCCGCAAGCAGTAAGCAGCCCATTGCCTTCGATACGGGCCACCTTCGGGTGGCCTTTTTCATGTCCGGCTGCGGAACAATCGGCATCCCGTCCTGAGCCGCCTCGAAAGACCCACCCATGCCTTCACGCCGTCTCTTGCTGTCCCTGCTGCCCCTCGCCGCGGCGCTGGCCGCGCCACTGCCCGCGTGGGCTGAAACCGCCTGGCCCAGCAAGCCAGTGAAGATCGCCGTGCCGGCGCCGCCGGGCAGCTCGCTGGACATCATCGCCCGCCTGCTCGGCGATCGCCTCGCCGAGCGCTGGGGCCAGCCGGTGGTGGTGGAGAACAAGCCCGGTGCCGGCGGCATGCTGGGCACCGATGTGGCGGCCAAGGCCGCGCCGGATGGCCACACGATGGTGCTGTCGTTCAATGGCCCGATCGCGTTCGCGCCCTTTCTCTACAACAAGGTGCCTTACGACGCCGCCAAGGACCTGGCGCCGGTGGTGATGACCACCTCGCAACCCAACGTGCTGGCGGTGAATGCAGTCAAGGTGCCGGCCAGGACGGTGAAAGAGTTCGTCGACTGGGCCAAGGCGGCCAACGGCGCGATGAACTACTCGTCGCTCGGCAACGGCAGCTCGGCCCACCTGACGATGGAGCTGTTCCTCGCCGAGGCCGGCCTGAAGGCCACGCACATCCCGTTCAACGGCTCGCCGCCGGCGGCGATGGCGGTCGCGCAAGGCGAGACGGATGCCACCTTCATGGTCGCGCCGGCGCTGCTGCCGCACGTCAAGTCGGGCAAGGTGCGCCTGATCGCGGTCAGCAGTGCGTTGCCGGTCGAGTCGATGAAGGATCTGCCGACGCTGGCCTCGGCCGGCTACAAGGCGGTCGAGTCGATGGCCTGGAACGGCCTGTTCGTGCCGGCCGCGACGCCACCTGCGGTGATCGCCAAGATCAATGCCGACGTCAACACTGTGCTCGCCGAACCCGCGGTGCGCAGCGCGCTCGACAACCAGGGCCTGACGCCGGTCGGTGGCAGCGCGGCCGATTTCAAGCGCGTAGTCGACGCCGAGCAAAAGCGCTGGGCGCCGATCATCGCGAAGATCGGCGTCAAGCTGGACTGAGCAGCCGGCGGCCGGGCCTGGATGGGCCCTGGCCGCGGGCTCAGTGCAGGCCGGCCAGCAGCGCCGCGTTGCCGCCTGCCGCTGCGGTGTTGATCGTCACCGTCTGCTCGGCGCAGAAGCGGTACAGCTGGCGCGCGCTGGTCGCCTCTTGCAGCGACAGCAGCGGCACGATCGCGCCGTCTTGCGCCGCCAGCTGGCGGGCCAGGCGCGGCAGCCAGTCGGCGCTGGTGGCGCAGACCCCGGCCACGCGGCGCTCGGCGGCCAGCGCCGTGCCCAGCGTCTCGGCGCTGCCACCCAGGCCTTGCAGCGCCCCCTGGGGCAACCCGGCCTGCTGCAGGGCCTGCAGCCAGGGCCTCGCGGCGGCCAGCACCGCCTCGTCGGCCACCCACGCCACCGTGTTGCCGGCCACCAGCGCCGCCGCCGCCGCGGTGGCCAGCTCGGCCGCCGGCGCCGCGCCACCGATGAAAGCGAAGACCCCGCGCCCGTGCAGCCGCAACTCGTTGCTCTCGCCGGTCGGGCCGGGCAGCGCGTGCGCAGCCAGCCGGGTCTCGGCCTGCGCGGCCAGCGCGCGCCAACGGGCCGCCAGGTCGGCATCGGTCGTTGCCAACCCATCGGCCGCGTGGCGCAGCCAGCCGGCGCGGTCGGCCAGCGGCGTGGCACCCCACGGCGCCTGCTGCGCGACGAGGCCGTCGACCACACGCCGGGCCGTGTCGATGGCCGCCGGCGCTGGCGCCGCGGCCGGCAACACGGCCGGGCCGGGGGCCGCCACGGCGGGCGCGCCGGCCTCGGCGCCGAAGCGCAGCACATAGTGCGGCCCACCCGCCTTCGGGCCGGTGCCCGACAGGCCTTCGCCGCCAAACGGCTGCACGCCGACCACCGCACCGATCATGTTGCGGTTGACGTAGACGTTGCCGATCTGGGCCAGCTTGGCCAGGCGCTCGGCGCGGCTGTCGATGCGGGTCTGGATGCCGAAGGTCAGGCCATAACCCAGGGCGTTGATCTCGCGCACCAGCGCCTCGGGGTCGCCGCCCCAGCGCACCACATGCAGCACCGGCCCGAAGATCTCGCTCTTCAGGTCGCCGACGCGTTTCAGCTCGAACGCCGCCGGCGCCACCAGGCGCGGGAAGGCCGAGGCATCGGCCGGCGTCTCGCCCAGCAGCTTGGCTTCACGCTTCAGCCGCTGCACATGGGCGGTGATGCCCTGGAACGCCTCGTCGTCGATCACCGGGCCGACATCGGTCGACAGGTCGGCCGGGTCACCGACGCGCAGCTCGACCATCGCGCCCTTGAGCATCTCGATCACGCCGTCGGCAATGCCCTCGTGCACGCACAGCAGGCGCAGCGCCGAGCAGCGCTGGCCGGCCGAGCGGAAGGCGCTTTGCACCACCGCGTCGACCACCTGCTCGGGCAGCGCGGTCGAGTCGACGATCATCGCGTTCAGGCCGCCGGTCTCGGCGATCAGCGGCACCGGGGCGCCGCCCTTGTCGGCCAACGTGCGCTGGATGATGCGGGCAACCTGGGTCGAGCCGGTGAAGCAGACCCCGGCGGTGCGCACATCGGCCACCAGGGCGGCGCCGACCGTCTCGCCCGGGCCGTGCAGCAGCGCCAGCGCATCGGCCGGCACACCGGCTTCGTGCAGCAGCGCGACCATGCGCGCCGCCACCGCCGGTGTCTGCTCGGCGGGCTTGGCGGCCACGCTGTTGCCGGCGGCCAGCGCGGCCACCACCTGGCCAGCGAAGATCGCGAGCGGGAAGTTCCACGGGCTGATGCAGACGAAGACGCCGCGGCCGCTGCTGGCTTCGGTCTGGGCCGCCACCTGGTCGGCGTAGTAGCGGCAGAAGTCGACCGCCTCGCGCACCTCGGCCACGCAGTCGCCGAGGGTCTTGTGGGCCTCTTTGACCAGCAGGCCGCAGTACTCGGCCAGGCGTGCATCGAGCAGGTCGCCGGCCCGGCGCACGATCGCCGCGCGCTCGACGGCCGGCCGCGCGTTCCAGGCGGCAAAGCCTTGCTGCAGCCGCTGCATCGCGCTGTCGATGTCGCCGCGGGTGGCCTCGGGGATGCGCTCGACCTGGGTCGCGGCAATGGCCGCCGTCAGCGGCGCGCGCTGGGCCAGGCAGGTGATGTCGGCGCCGGTGGAGTTCAAGCGCCGCACGACGCCGTTCTCGCCGTACAGGTCGACCGGCAGCGGTAGGCCCTCGGTCGCCTCGGGGGCGCCGGCGTGGGCCTGGCCGAGCGGCGACGCGAGCAGCTCTTCGGGCACCACGCGCGGGTCGGCCAGCTGGTGCACGAACGACGAATTGGCGCCGTTCTCGAGCAGCCGGCGCACCAGGTAGGCCAGCAGGTCGCGGTGCTCGCCGACCGGCGCGTAGACGCGGCAGGCCATGCGCGGGTCTTTCAGCAGCTCGCGGTAAACGCCGTCGCCCATGCCGTGCAGGCGCTGCATCTCATAGTGCGCGCCGGGCTCGGCGCCGGCCTCGCGGGCCATGCAGACGATCGCCGCGACGGTGCCGGCGTTGTGGGTCGCGAACTGCGGGTAGATCACGTCGCGGTGCGCCAGCAGCGCCTTGGCGCAGGCCAGGTACGACACATCGGTGTGCGGCTTGCGGGTGTAGACCGGGTAACCGGGCAGGCCCAGCTCCTGCGCGCGCTTGACCTCGCCGTCCCAATAGGCCCCCTTGACCAGGCGGACCATGAAGCGCAGGCCGTGGCGGCGGGCGATCGCCGCCACCTCGTCGACCACCGCCAGCGCGCGGGTCTGGTAGGCCTGCACCGCCAGGCCGAAGCCGCGCCATTGCGGGTAGGTCTTGGCGATGCGTTCACCCAAGGCCTCGAGCAGGTCGAGCGACAGCTCGAGCCGGTCGACCTCTTCGGCGTCGATCGTCAGGTTCAGCTGCGCCGGCGCAGCCCGCTCGACGAGCAACCAGACACGCGGCAGCAGCTCGGCGAACACGCGCTCGCGCTGGGCGTCTTCGTAGCGCGAGAACAGCGCCGACAGCTTGATCGAGATGCCGTCGCTGGTCTCCGGGCCGGCGCGGCCGGCGGTGGCGGCGATCACGTCGATCGCGTTGGCGTACGAGGCCAGGTAGCGCTCGGCGTCGTGTTCGGTGCGGGCGCCCTCGCCCAGCATGTCGTACGAATAACGCAGGTTGGGCTGCTCGCGGCGCTGCGCGGCGGCCTCGCCCATCGCCTCGCCGATCGTGCGGCCGAGCACGAACTGCCGGCCCAGCAGCTGGATCGCCCGCACCGTGGCGGCCACGACCGTGCGGGCGCCCAGGCGCTTCAGCAAGCCGGGCTCTTCCTCAGCCTCGGGCAGGAACTTCTTCGACAGCGCGATCGCGGTGGCCGACAGGCTGGCCAGCATGCCGCCCGAGCCGTCGGCGCTGTCGAACTCGGCCCGGCCCAGCTGGTCGGCCGTCAATGCGACGGCGGTCTCGACGTCGGGCACACGCAACAGCGCCTCGGCCAGCCGCATCAGCGCCAGGCCCTCGGCGCTGGAGATCGGGTATTCCTTCAGCAGCGATTCCATCGCCCAGAACGGTGCCGGCTTGTCACGCACCGCCAGCACCCAGGGCTTGGCCAGTGCGACGACGCCGGCCCAGTCGACCCCGGGCGCCAGGCGCTGGCGCGCGGCCTGCAGCGCCTCGTGTTCGCGCACATACGGGAAGGGCAGGCGGGCCCGGGCCGGCGGAGCGGCGAACGGGGTTTGCGACGGGGTGACAGCGCTCATGAGGGTGCTTTCAAGCCGGGCCTCGCCGTAACACGCTGATTCAGCGGCCGGGGGCTATGGCGGTAGAAATCCTGACTGGAAGGATTGGCAGCTTACGCGGACAATTCCTGAAAAAGATTCGGAGTTCCCAGCCTGTGACGAAGTTTTCTCAAGCATGCAGCCCACGATAAACGACCAAAGCCTCGCCGAACGCGGGCTCGACAAGATCGATCTGAGAATCCTGCGCGTTCTACAAAAGGACGGACGGATCAGCAACCTGAAATTGGCCGAGGAGGTGCATTTGTCGCCCACCGCGGTGCTCGAACGGGTCAAGCGCCTGACGCGCGACGGCTTCATCCTCGGCTATGAAGCCCGCCTGAACCCGCTCAAGCTGGGCGCCGGGCTGATGGTCTTCGTCGAGGTGCTGCTGGACCGCACAGTGCACGACGTGATGGACAGCTTTCGCGCGGCCGTGCAGGTGCGGCCCGAGATCCTCGAATGCCACCTGGTCGCCGGCGGCTTCGACTACCTGCTGAAGACCCGGGTCTCGGACATGGCCGCCTACCGCAGCTTTGTCGGCGACGTGATCTGGTCGCTGCCGGGCGTGCGCGAAACCCGCACCTACGCGGTGATGGAAGAAGTGAAGAACAGCACGTCGCTCAGTTTCTGAGCCGGCGGTCATAGGGGCCTTGGCCGCTTCCGAGCGGCCATGCGCATCCCACTCGGCGGGCGGATGGCACCTGGCAGCCTGCAAGGCGCGGCGGTTTTCGCCACCGGCGAGCCCCATTTTGGGGGGGTACCCCTCCCTCATGCGGGCGATGGCGCGGGGGGTGGGGTCTGGCGGACGATCTCGTTCATGCCGGCTGAACCGGCGAACCATACGAGGGAACCGCCGTGACCAGCCCCGCCATCCACCTTGCCGCCCACCTGCGCCTGCCGCCTTTCCTGTCGCGCCTGCCGATCGAACGCCCGGCCCCGCGCGGCTGGCCGGCCTGGTTGCCAGCCCCGGCCAACCGACCCGACGACGTGGCGCTGCAGACCGGGCATGAGCCGACGGTCTCGATCGACGAGCTGCCGCAGACCCTGGGCGTCGAGCCGATGCTGCCCGGCCCGGTGGCCGCCGGCGGCTGGTACGACTCGAGCCTGGACCTGAAGCTCGGCCTCGAGGTGCAGGACCTCGGGCCGGTCGAATGGCTGGACGAGTCGGACGGCGTGTTCGCCTGAAACGCTGCCCGCGGCGGCTACCCGCGGGCGCCGAAGATGGCGCTGCCCACGCGCAGCAGCGTGGCGCCTTCGAGCACCGCCGCCTCCAGGTCGGCGCTCATGCCCATCGACAGGGTGTCCAGCGCCAGGCCTTGATCCCGCAGGGCCACGAAGGCCTCGTGTAGCCGCCGGTGCGGCACCCGCTGCGCCGCCAGGCCGTCGACCGGCTCGGGGATCGACATCAGCCCGCGCAGCCGCAGCCCCGGTAACGTTGCCACGGCCTGCGCCAGCGCCGGCAGCTCGTCGAACATCACGCCGCTCTTGCTGGCTTCGCCGTCCACATTGACCTGCAGGCAGATGTTCAACGGCGGCAGGTTCGCCGGCCGCTGGGCCGACAGGCGTTCGGCGATCTTCAGCCGATCCACCGTATGAACCCAGTCGAAGGCCTCGGCCACGACCCGTGTCTTGTTCGATTGCAGGGGGCCGATCAAATGCCATTCGAGTTGGGGCCGCAAATCAGCCAGCGCTTCGATCTTGGTCAAGGCCTCTTGCACATAGTTCTCGCCAAATGCGCGCTGACCGGCGGCCGCGGCCGCGCGCACCGCGTCGGCCGGGCAGGTCTTGCTGACCGCCAGCAACGTGACATGCTGTATCGGCCGTTGGCACTCGGTGCAAGCACGGTCGATCCGGTGCCGCACTTGGCGTAAGTTCTCAGCGATACTGCCCAGGTTCGTGCCCATCATTGCCTGAGCATAAGACACGAGCATCGGGCACCAGGCCGCGCCCCCATCGGCCACCTGGTGTCACCTCGAGACAAGCCGCCCTAACTGCCCATGGACATCACCCAGCTGCTGGCCTTTTCGGTGAAAAACAAGGCATCGGACCTGCACCTGTCAGCCGGTCTGCCGCCGATGATCCGCGTGCATGGCGACGTGCGCCGCATCAATGTCGACCCCATGACGCACAAGCAGGTGCACGCCATGGTGTACGACATCATGAACGACACCCAGCGCAAGCAGTATGAAGACACGCTCGAATGCGACTTCAGCTTCGAGGTGCAGGGCCTGGCGCGCTTTCGCGTCAACGCGTTCCACCAGAACCGCGGCGCGGCCTCGGTGTTCCGGACCATTCCGTCGAAGATCCTGACGCTGGCGAACCTGAACTGCCCGCCCGTCTTTGCCGACCTGGCGCTGAAGCCACGCGGCCTGGTGCTGGTGACCGGGCCGACCGGCTCGGGCAAGTCGACCACGCTGGCCGCGATCATCGACCACCTGAACGAGAACGAGTACGGCCACATCCTGACGCTGGAAGACCCGATCGAGTTCGTGCACGAATCGAAGAAGTGCCTGATCAACCAGCGCGAGGTCGGCCCGCACACGCTGAGCTTTTCGAACGCACTGCGCGCCGCGCTGCGCGAAGACCCGGACGCGATCCTGGTCGGCGAGCTGCGTGACCTGGAAACGATCCGCCTGGCGCTGACCGCGGCCGAAACCGGCCACTTGGTGTTCGGCACGCTGCACACGTCCAGCGCCGCCAAGACGATCGACCGCGTGGTCGACGTCTTCCCCGCGGCCGAGAAGGACATGGTGCGCGCGATGCTGTCCGAGTCGATGCAGGCCATCATCTCGCAGACGCTGTGCAAGACCAAGGACGGCAACGGGCGCGTCGCAGCGCACGAGATCATGCTGGGTACCGCGGCCATCCGCAACCTGATCCGCGAGAACAAGATCGCGCAGATGTACTCGTCGATCCAGACCGGCCAGAACCTGGGCATGCAGACGCTGGACCAATGCCTGGCCGAGCTGGTGCGACGCAACGTGATCAGCAGCGCCGAGGCACGCGTGAAGGCGAAGTTCCCGGAGAACTTCCCCGGCTGAGGCCGCGGGCGGCGGGATCGAGGAGAGACAGCACATGACAGTCGGTGGCTTCCTGTTCCGGTGGTGGCGGCCGGCCAAGCCGAAGCCGGTGGCTCGGCAGCGCGCCGACGATTCGGGTTTCTATGCCACCCAGTTCGTCGACCGCCACGACGACGCGCGCCGCGTCGCCTCGTG
The DNA here is from genome assembly GCF_041914305.1 of Ideonella sp. NCBI lineage: Bacteria > Pseudomonadati > Pseudomonadota > Betaproteobacteria > Burkholderiales > Sphaerotilaceae > Ideonella > Ideonella sp. The sequence continues at coordinate 29,837 of NZ_JAYSDQ010000007.1, read as the reverse complement.
GAAGCAGCGCCCGGTCGACATGCGCGAGCGCAAGCACGACGAATCCAGCGGCATCAACGCGCTGGTGCGCCTGTTCAGCCACGACCGTGCGATGGCGGCGCTGGGGCCGCAGCAGCTGCAGGCGCTGGCCAGGCAACTGGACTACGTCGAGCTCGACGCCGGCAAGCGAATCTTCAGCCAGGACGAGCAAGGCGACTACCTGATGATCGTGCTGCAAGGCGCCGTGGCCGAAGAACGCGCGCAGCCCTCGGGGGCCAAGGTGCGCCTGGGCGAGGTTCGCGCCGGCGAGGTGCTCGGCGAGCTGTCGGTGATCGACGGCGGCACGCGCCTGAGCTCGTGCACGGCGCTGACGCCCGTTCACCTGGCGGTGCTGGCCCAACCGACGCTCGACCGCCTGCTCGAAGAAGAGCCGCGCCTGGCCGCCGCGCTGCTGGGCTGGCTGGCCAAGCGGCTGTCGCTGCGCCTGCGCCAGGTCAGCGCCCGCGTCTCGGTGCTGCTGTCCCGCATGCCCGCTGCCGCCGAACCGCCGCGCTGAGCCGGCCACCTTTCCTGTATTTCGGAGATCCACCATGGAACGCGACCAGGCCTCGAAATTCGTCAGCGACCTGCTGCGCCTGTTGGTCACCCGCAACGGCTCGGACCTGTTCCTGACCGCCGACTTCCCGCCCGCGATCAAGGTCGACGGCAAGGTCAGCAAGGTGTCGCCGCAGCCGCTGTCGGGCGCCCACACGATCACGCTGGCCCGCGCGATCATGAACGACAAGCAGGCCGCCGAATTCGAACGCACCAAGGAGTGCAACTTCGCGATCTCGCCGGCCGGCATCGGGCGCTTTCGCGTCAGCGCCTTCATGCAGCAAGGCCACGTCGGCATGGTGCTGCGGACGATCCCGGCGCACATCCCGACCGTCGACGAGCTGGGCCTGCCGACGATCCTGAAAGACATCGCGATGACCAAGCGCGGCCTGGTCATCATGGTCGGCGCCACCGGCTCGGGCAAGAGCACCTCGCTCGCGGCGATGGTCGACTGGCGCAACGAAAACGCGCAAGACCACATCATCACCGTTGAAGACCCGGTCGAATTCGTCCACCCGCACAAGAACTGCATCATCACGCAGCGCGAGGTCGGCATCGACACCGACGACTGGGACATCGCGCTGAAGAACTCGCTGCGCCAGGCACCGGACGTGATCCTGATGGGCGAAGTACGCGACCGCAAGACGATGGAGCTGGCGGTCGCCTTTGCCGAAACCGGCCACTTGTGCATGGCCACCCTGCACGCCAACAGCGCCAACCAGGCGCTGGACCGGATCATCAACTTCTTCCCCGAAGAGCGGCGCGACCAGCTGCTGATGGACATCTCGCTGAACCTGAAGGCGATGATCTCGCAGCGCCTGATCCCGCGCCAGGAGGGCAAGGGCCGCCGCGCCGCGGTCGAGATCATGCTGAACACGCCGCTGATGGCCGATCTGATCTTCAAGGGCCAGGTGGGCGAGCTGAAAGAGCTGATGAAACGCTCGCGCGAACTCGGCATGCAGACCTTCGACCAGGCGCTGTTCGACCTCTACGAAGGCCAGGTCATCTCGTACGAAGACGCGCTGCGCAACGCCGACTCGGTCAACGACCTGCGGCTGCAGATCAAGCTGAACAGCCAGCGCGCGCGGGTGTCCGATCTGTCGGCGGGGACGGAGCATCTCACGATCGTTTAGCCCTCACGCCCCCTGCCGGGGGCTGCCCCCCGAGGGGGCTCGCGCAGCGGCCCGGCGCAGCCGGATCCGCGCACGCCACTTGGGGGCGGCGGCTGCTGCGCAGCGCCGCGATGGGCTTCACTTCATGCACGGAGCATTTGAATGAAGACGTACGAACCGATTGCGCCGCGGCGCGTGGCCTTTCTTGGTTTGGGTGTGATGGGTGGGCCGATGGCGGCGCATCTGGCGGCGGCGGGGCATGCGGTGACGGTCTACAACCGCACGGCGGCGAAGGCGCAGGCGTGGGTGGCGGAGAACGGCGGCGCATCGGCGGGCATGCCGCGTGCGGCGGCCGAGGGCGCCGAGTTCGTGTTCGCCTGCGTGGGCAATGACGACGACTTGCGGGCGGTCGCGCTGGGGCAGGACGGCGCATTCGCCGGCATGGCGCCGGGGGCCATCTTCGTCGATCACACCACGGCGTCGGCCGACGTGGCGCGTGAGCTGCACGCCACCGGCCTGCAACATGGCATCCACTTCGTCGACGCGCCGGTATCGGGTGGCCAGGCGGGCGCCGTGAACGGCCTGTTGACCGTCATGTGCGGCGGCGATGCGAAGCCTTTCGACGCGATGAAGCCGGTGGCGATGGCCTACTCGCGGGCGGTGACGCTGCTGGGCACCAGCGGTGCGGGCCAGCTGGCGAAGATGGTCAACCAGATCTGCATCGCCGGGCTGGTGCAAGGCCTGGCCGAGGCGATCGCCTTCGGCCAGAAAGCCGGGCTCGACATGGCCGCGGTGCTCGACGTGATCGGCAAGGGCGCCGCCCAGAGCTGGCAGATGGACAACCGCGGCAAGACCATGGTCGAAGACAAGTTCGACTTCGGCTTCGCGGTCGACTGGATGCGAAAAGACCTGGGCCTGGTGCTCGACGAAGCCCGCCGCACCGGCGCCCGCGTACCGGTGACCGCCCTGGTCGACCAGTTCTATGCCGACGTGCAGGCCCAGGGCGGCGGGCGTTGGGACACGTCGAGCCTGATCCGGCGCTTGAAGTGAGCGCTTGGCGCGCCTCGGTGGCGCGCCAGGGTCTCGCGGCTACTTCTTGGCCTCGAGCGCCTTCAGCTCGGCGTCGCTGATCATCTCGAACACCCGCACTACCTTCTGCACCCCGCTGACGGTGCGGGCCACCTCGGCGGCCTTGTCGGCTTCTTTCTCGGTCACCCGGCCCATCAGGTACACGGTGCCGCGCTCGGTGACGACCTTGATCGCGTTGGCCTGGACGTTGCCGTTGTCGATGAACGCGGCCTTGACCTTGCTGGTCAGCAGCGCGTCGTTCGAGCGCGCGGTCAGCGAGCTGAAGCCCATCACCGCGGCCTCGTTGACGGTCGAGCGCACGTTCTCGATCGCGGCGATGGCCTTTTCGGCGGCTTCGCGGTCAGCCTCGGACGCGACCTCGCCGGTGATCAGCACGAGTCGGTTGTAGCTGGTCACGTTCAGGTGGGCGCGCTCGCCCAGCGCCTCTTTCAGGCGCGGGCCGGCCTTGAATTCGATCGCCTGGTCTTCCAGCTGGGCGCCCGAGGTACGGCGGTCGTTGTAGAGCAGCGCGCCAGAGGCGACCGCGCCCCCGATGAGCAGTGGCGCGCAGGCGCTGGTCAGCGCCGTGGTGACAGTGGCCAGGGCCAGCGTGGCCAGCAGGGAAATACGTCGAGGCATGGTGGTCATGGTGAATGCAGGTTGAAAGCGGTCGATGACAGGCAGAGTCGTTCGGCTCAGCTTGGTTCGGCATCGCCCAGCAGTTGAAGATCGATCGCGTCGCACAGCGCATGCAGCACCAGCAGGTGCAGCTCGTGCACGCGGGCCGGCCGCTCGTGCGGCACGGCGATCCAGACATCGGTTTCGCCCAGCAGGGTCGGCAAGGCCGAGGCCTCGGCCGCGGGGCCGCTGAGCAGCACGACGCTCATCTCTTTGGCATGGGCCTCGCGCACGGCAGCCAGCAGCGCCGCGTCTTCGCCACCCGCACTGCAGGCCAGCAGCAGGTCGCCCGGCTGCCCCAGCGCGCGCACCTGCAGCGCCAGGCCCAAGGCACTGTCGCCGGCCAGTTCGCCGGTCGCCTGCAGGGGCTGCGCCAGGCTTGGGCCCAGCGCCAGCGCGGCCAACGGCGGGCGTTCACGTTCGAAACGCAGCATCAGCGCCGAGCACAGCCACTGCGCCAGCATCTGGCCGCCGCCCTGGCCACAGGCCAGCAGCTTGCCGCCCGACGTGAGGCACCCGACGGCCGCCTGCGCCGCATCGGCAATCGGGCGCGCCAGGCCGTCGGCCACCTGGTACATCAGGTCGGCACATTCGAAAAACTGCTGCTGGATACGGGCTTCGAGCATGGGCGCCGATGATAAGGGGCCGGCCCTGTGCTGCCGTGACGGCCACGCCGGGTCAGGGCCCCGGCTCAGGCCGCGTCGAAGGCCGCGCGCAGCCAGGTCAGCTCGTCGCCATCGATGGCCACCACGTCGAAGCGGCACGGCGGCAGGCGCGGCAATCTCGCCAGGTAGTGCTGGGCAGCGTAGACCAGCCGGGCCTGCTTGGCGGCCGAGACACTGGCCGCCGCGCCACCGGCCTCGCGGCTGCGGCGGGCGCGCACCTCGACAAAGACCAAGGTGCCGTCGCGGTCGCGCAAGATCAAGTCGACCTCGCCGGCGCGCCGCGACGGGCCCCGCGCGACCCGATAATTGCGCTCGACCAGCTGCAGGCCTTGCTGCAGCAGATGGGCCAGCGCCCGCGCTTCGCCGCTGGCGCCGGTGGCCTGCCGGCTCGTGGCCGGCGCCCCTTCCGCCGAGGCGGCCTCCACGCGCTTGGGCTTGGACTTGAAGAACATGCACTCCCCTTCCCCGCTTGCGCTGACGCAGGCCGCCGCCCAGGTGGCGGGTGGCCAGCATTACCCGGTGTCCGCGCTGTACGTGGTGGCCACGCCGATCGGCAACCTGGCCGACTTCAGCCTGCGCGCGGTGCACGTGTTGGCGCTGGTCGATGCGGTGGCCTGTGAGGATACCCGCGTCACCGCGGGGCTGATGCGGCACCTGGGGCTGGACAAGCCGCTGATCGCGCTGCACGAGCACAACGAGCGCAGCGCCAGCGAACGCGTGCTGGCGCGGCTGGCTGCGGGTGAGCGGGTGGCCTATGTCAGCGATGCCGGCACGCCGGCCGTGTCGGACCCGGGGGCGGTGCTGGTCGAGCAGGCGCGGGCCGCAGGCTGGCGGGTGCTGCCGATCCCAGGCGCCAGCAGTGTGGTGGCGGCGCTGAGCGCGGCCGGGCATGCCCCATCCGGCACGAACGACAGCGCGGCGTTTCACTTTGCGGGCTTCCTGCCGCCCAAGGGCGCCGAGCGGCTCGCGGCGCTGGACGCCGCACTGGCCCAGCCCTGCGCTTGCGTGCTGTTCGAGGCACCCCATCGCGTGGCCACCCTGTTCGACCAGCTGGCCGAACGTGCACCCGCGCGGCGAGTGACGGTCTGCCGCGAGCTGACCAAGCAGTTCGAACAGATCGAGACGCTGGACGCCGCCGCGCTGCCCGCCTGGCTGGCGGCCGACCCGGTACGGGCCAAAGGTGAGTTCGTGCTGGTGCTGCACGCGGCCCCCATCGCCCCCACGGCCGAGGGCGACGACGCCGTCAGCGACGCCGCGCAGCGCACGCTGACCGTGCTGCTGCGCGAGTTGCCGCTGAAGCAGGCCGTGGCCTTGGCGGCTGAGATCAGCGGCGCGCCGCGCAACGCGCTGTATGCGCGCGCGCTGGCGGGCAAGCGCTCAGACAGCGACGCTGGCTGAGCCGCCGCTCACTGGACCGGCTTGGGGTTCGTCGGCACCGAAGGCGTTGCCGGCTTGGTGGCGCCGTCGTGCTTCTGACGGTAGATGTCCTTGTCGGCACGGTGCTGCATGCGGCGGATGTGCTGACGCTCCTGGGTCGACACGCTGCCATCGGCGGCGGCCTTGTTCTGCGCCCGATCGACCGCCTTCTGCTCGGCGTGCAGGCGCTGGGCCTCACGCTTGGTGATCTCGCCCGACTGTTTGCCGGCGACGATCCGGTCGTGCTGGTTCGCCTCGTGCTTGTTGATCACCGGGGTGTTGGTGCCACGCGGCACCGGCTCGGTGGTCGGCACCGAGGGCGGGACAGGGGTCGGCGCGGCTTGGGCAAAGCTGGTGGCAGACACGGCCGTCAGTGCGGCGGCAGCGAGGAAATGGCGCAGGTTCATGTTGATCCTTTCGTGGTCGGTCGCCGATCGGCGGCACCACCCCACAACGTCGGCCGCTAGCGCCGCGCCGACCGCCGAGTGCAAAGCCATGTAAAGCAAACGTGACGAGGCGGCACTGCCTACAATCGGCCGATGATCGCCCGCGAACCCACCCTCGAGCGCCTGGGCGTTGCCCAAGGCCTGTTGCTGGACCCTTACCAACTCAGCGAGACCACGCTGGCGCGGGCACTCGGCGTGATCGCCGAACACCGGGTCGACGACGCCGACCTGTATTTCCAGTACACCCGCCACGAGGGCTGGAGCCTGGAAGAAGGCATCGTCAAGAGCGGCAGTTTCTCGATCGACCAGGGCGTCGGCGTGCGCGCGGTGGCGGGCGAGAAGACCGCCTTCGCCTACTCCGACGACATCTCCGAGGCGGCCTTGTTCGACGCGGCCCGCACGGTGCGCGCGATCGCCGCAGCGGGGCAAAGCAAACGCATCAAGGTCGGCGGGCCGACCAAGGTGGCCGGCAGCCGCACGCTGTACGCGCCGATGGACCCGATCGCGACGCTGGACAGCACGCAGAAGGTGGCGCTGCTGGAGCGTGTCGAAAAGATGGCCCGCTCGCGCGACCCGCGCGTGGTGCAGGTGATGGCCGGCCTGGCCGCCGAGTACGACGTGGTGATGGTCGCCCGCGCCGACGGCACCCGCGCCGCCGACGTGCGGCCGCTGGTGCGCCTGTCGGTCACCGTGATCGCCGAACAGAACGGCCGGCGCGAGGTCGGCTCGGGCGGCGGCGGCGGCCGTTTCGGCTTGGGCTACTTTCAGGAAGCGCAGCTGGTCGAGTATGTCGACCAGGCCGTCAACGCCGCGCTGACCAACCTCGAATCACGCCCCGCCCCGGCCGGCGAGATGACCGTGGTGCTGGGTTCGGGCTGGCCGGGCGTGATGCTGCACGAGGCGGTCGGCCACGGCCTTGAGGGTGACTTCAACCGCAAGGGCTCGTCAACCTTCTCGGGCCGCATCGGCCAGCGTGTCGCCGCCAAGGGCGTCACCGTGCTCGACGACGGCACGATCGCCGACCGGCGCGGCTCGCTCAACATCGACGACGAAGGCAACCCGACGCAGCGCAACGTGCTGATCGAAGACGGCATCCTGCGCGGCTACATGCAAGACAGCATGAATGCGCGCCTGATGGGCGTGAAGCCGACTGGCAACGGCCGCCGCGAAAGCTACGCCCATGTGCCGATGCCGCGCATGACCAATACCTACATGCTGTCGGGCGACCGGACCAAGGAAGAGATCGTCGCGAGCATCAAACGCGGCCTGTACGCGACCAACTTCGGCGGCGGCCAGGTCGACATCACCAGCGGCAAATTCGTCTTCTCGGCCTCCGAGGCCTTCTGGGTCGAGAACGGCAAGGTCCTCTACCCGGTCAAGGGCGCGACCCTGATCGGCAACGGCCCCGAGGCGATGACCCGCGTCAGCATGGTCGGCAACGACATGCAACTCGACACCGGCGTCGGCACCTGCGGCAAGGACGGCCAGAGCGTGCCGGTGGGTGTGGGGCAGCCGACGCTGCGCATCGACGGGATCACGGTGGGCGGGACGGCCTGAAGCCAGGCACCCCGCGGGTCGGTCAACCCCTGCTCGGGGCAGAACTGCCGACCTTGTTGAAATCACGCTCCCAGCCCACCTGTTCGCGCAGCGTCGTGGCGGGCGCGCCGCCCACCATCGTGTGGGCAGGGATGTCGTGCACCACCAGGGCGCCGGGCTGCACGATCGCGCCGTCGCCGATGCGCACGCCTGGCATCAGCATTGCGCGGCGCTGCACCAGCACATGCCGGCCCAGGTAGGTGCGCCGACGCTCGCCGTTGATCAACTCGCCGCTGATCTGGTCGATGATCGGGTGCGGATCGTTGCACTGGATCAGCACATCCTCGATCAGCTGACAGTCCTCGCCGATCACCAGATCGGCGTGGTTGACGATGATCCGCGACTGGCCGATGGTCGCGCGATCGCCGATGAACACGGTAGGCCGGCGGAACAGCTGCATGCCGACACGCACGTTGGTGTCGACACCGACAAAGACCTTGATGCCGTCGTCGCCCAGCGTCAGGTTGAGTTGCCCCTTGGGGCTGAGCGCCGTCAGGTGCACCCCGCTGAAGTGCTTCTTGCCGCCATGGATCGTCAGTTTGAACGGCGCCTGCGCCGGCTCCATGTCCTCGGCCACCGTCAGCACGCAGGTGTCGTCGAACATGGCCCCCAGGCCGCTGCCCTGCGGCGTGTTGCGCAGCAACACACTGCGCAGGCGCTTTTCGTTCGACAACGGCGCATGGCGAACCAGCGACGGCGGCAGCGGCATCAGGCGGAGCAAGGGCTCCAGCAGCAAAGGTTGGTCGAACATGGCAGGCCGCGGGAAGGGTCCAGAAACAGCGAAGCCCACCATCACGGCAGGCTTCGGCATGATAAGTGAGGCGCCCGCGCGGACGTGGCCGTGCAGCCCCCTCAGCCTTGGGGCCCGACGTACAGGCTCTTGAAGCCACCGCCGATCTGCACCCGGTGGTCGCTGTCGGGGTTGTAGACCTCTTGCCCCACGTGGCCGGACAGCAGCACCCAATCGTCGCGACGGTTCCAGCCGCTGCCCCAGACCTTGGCCAGTTGGCCTTCGGTGAGCGTCGACATGTCGACCCCCAGTTGGCGCGCAGCCACGATGCGCAGCACGTTGGCCAGTTGGTCGAAGCCGATCGTCACGTCGAACGTGCGGCCCGAGAACGCCTGGTGCTGGGTGGCCGACCCCTGCGACACGAACAGCGGCAGCTTGGTCTTCGAATCGGCCGTGATCGTGCCGCTGGCATAGATCGGACCATCGACGATCGGAATGCCGCCTTGCGCGGGGTCGAACCAGACATCGCCGTTCTTGAACCAGCTCACCTGCGACCAGTCACTGACGCCTGAGCGAGCAATCGCGGTGTTGAACAGGTACTGGATTTGGCAGGGCTGGCCGGATGTTTCCTTCATGCAGCTGCGGTTCAGGAAGGTGGCCATCATCTGCTGCTTGACCTGCACCGCCTGGCTGCCGGTCGTTTCGAGCTGCACGGCGCCCAGGCTCTGCACACTACGCACCCGCGCCGACGCGCTGCCGGTCCAGGGCTGCAGCGGATCGGCCGCGCCCCACGCCTGGCGGAAGTTGATGAAGGTGCCGGTGATGAACGCATTGGCGCCGGCGCCGTTCTGGCCAGCAGCGCCATAGGGGCCGAAGAACGGCGTCGCGCCGTCGTCTTGCTTGCCGGAGGTGGTCAGCATGCCGACCGCACCGGCGTTGTCGTCGGCATTGACGAACACGGCGGACGCACCGTCGCGATCCTGCGCCTGGCTGTCGCATCCACCGGCGTGGCCGGACGGTGTCCAGCGCAGTGCCGGCAGCGCTGCGGCGTGGGGCAGCGTGGTCAACCCCGCCACGCGAGCCAAGCGGCTGTCGGACAGCGCGGTCAACGGGCCCTCGGTGCCCCCGGCGCAGCCCTGGGCCTGGCCAAAGAACATGATCTTCAAGCCTGGCTTCAGCGCCGTCTTCGGGTCGTTCGGGTTCCAGGCGGCGAACAGGGCACTGCCCCCCGAAATGCGATCAAGGGCCCCGGCAGCGGCCAGTGCCGAGGTGGGCCGGAAGTACAGCGCATCAGGGCCGTCCTGGGGCGTGGGGCCGGTGCTGCCGCCATCGTCGGGAGGCGGCAAGGCGCCGCCATCGATACCACCGGTGCCGCCACCCGTGCCGACATCGGTGCCACTGCCCGTCGGCGCCTGGTCGGCCCCCGCGCCGCCACCGCCGCCACACGCAGCGACCAGCAGTGCCACAGCGAAGATCGATGCCAAACCTGCCTGCCTTGGTGCTGCCGCAGAGAAAGAACCCGTGTTGTACCCGAACGCCTGCATGGCCAACCCCTTGCCTGTCGCGCGGCGCCATCGCGGCCACGCATGCGGGTTGTTTCGGTCGCTCGGAGCAAGGCTTGAAGCGGAAAAGACAGCCTTTCGGGCCTGCTTTTACGCCTCAAGTCGGTCAGCTCGGTGTCGATATGGGGCTGGAGAAATCCGGTCCCCACCCGCGAGGGGCGGATGGGGATCGCTCAGGGCTTGGGCGGCATCAGCGCATCCAACTGCGCCATCAGGGCCTCGTGCAGGCCGTCCGAGGCCAGGTTGTGCAGTTCGCCCGGGTCATTGCGCTCGTCGTACAACTCGCGCTCCCCGCTGGCATAGCGGATGTAGCGCCAGTCCGCGGTGCGGATCGCATGGTCGTGCTGATCCTTGGTGGTCAGCACCGGGTGGTCCCATGGCAAGCTGGGGTTGGCGATCAGCGGGTTCAGGCTGATGCCATCCATCGCATAGGCCGGTGCCACGCCGCAGCGGTCGAGCAAGGTCGGCGCCAAGTCACGCAGGCTCACGCACGCGTCAATGCTCACGCGCGCGGTTTGGCCCGGCATGCGAATCAGCAGCGGCACACGGGTGGCGCGCTCCCACAGCGCCAGTTTCTGCCAGTGGAACTTCTCGCCCAGGTGGAAGCCATGGTCACTCCAGACGACGACGATCGTGTTGTCGGCATACGGGCTGGCATCCAATGCAGCGATCAGGCGCGCGAGCTGCGAGTCGACCCACGTGATGCTGGCCAGGTAGGCCTGCACCGCATCGGCCCACAGGTTCTGGCTGGTGATGCAGTTGTGGAAATTGAACTTCAGCGCGGCCGCCTTGCCTGCCGCGCCAAGGTCATCCAGGTCGTCCGGCGGGGCCGGTGGCAGGACCAGCGTATCTTTTGGATACATGTCGAAGAAGCGCTGAGGCACATACCAGCCCACATGTGGCCTGGCAAAGCCCACCGACAAGAAGAACGGCTTGTCGTGCGCGGCATTGAGGAAGTCGATGCCGGACTGCGCATACTGGTAGTCGGGCTGGGCAGCATCGCCGTTGGGCGCGGGGCCCCAGTCGAACGCCCCTTCACCAACCGGCGCCGGGCACACCTTGTTCGCGTAGGGCATCGTTGCCGGCAAGGGCTGGGCGACGTGGGTCGAATAGATGTGGTCGACCTTGCCATAGCGCTGCTTGATGTAGCCCGCGGTGGCAAACATGTCGTCGACCTGCTTCTTGCCCGGGTTCACCCCGAGAAAGGTCTGATCGAGGTAGTAGACCCCCGTGTGCTCGACCGACAAGCCGGACAGCACGTTGGCACGTGACGCCGAGCACACCGGGGCATTGCAGTAGGCCCGCGAGAAGACCGACGACCGCCCAGCCAGCGCGTCGAGTGCCGGGGTTTTCACCTGCGGGTGGCCACCCAGGAACCCCACCCAGTCGTTCAAGTCGTCGATCGAGACGAACAGGACGTTCGGTGGCGGTGGCGGTGGCGGTGGCGGTGGCGGTGGCGGTGGGGGTGGGGGTGGGGGTGGGGGTGGGGGTGGCGGTGGCGGCGGCGGTGGTGGCGTATTCCCATGGGGCTCCGAATCGCCCCCACCACCACATCCAGACACGGCGGCCATCAACGCCGCCAAATGCAACAACACACGCCGCTTCACCACCATCGCTCCCACTTAGAACAAGCGGCGGAGCATATCGAAGCCGTGGCAGGCTCAACCCATGCTACATTTAGATTTACACATGCGAGCTCAACGATTTTTCTTTGCGTACTTTTGGTTCTCGCCCCGTCAGGCGGCTGGAGAGGCAATCGCGCGCAACTGAAAGAAACAGCAAAGCAAGCGAAACACCCCAAAAGACCGCCGGCGACCCCGGCGGTTTTTTTTCGCCGGGCCGGCCTCTCCCGCATCGACGACAACGCCCTGGAAAGACGACGATGAACGCCAAAGCCACCGCCACCGCAACCTCGCACGACCACGCCCGCTCGGGGCTGGTGCTGAGCGAGCGCACCAGCGAAACCGACGACCAGCGCATCGAGGACGTCACCCCGTTGCCGCCGCCCGAGCACCTGATCCGCTTCTTTCCGATCGCCGGCACGCCGACCGAGAAGCTGATCAAGCACACCCGCAGCGCGGTGCGCCACATCATGAATGGCAAGGACGACCGACTCCTGGTCATCATCGGCCCTTGCTCGATCCATGACCCGGCCGCGGCGCTGGAGTACGCGCGCCGCCTGGCCCCCGAACGCGCGCGTTTCGCCGACACGCTCGAAATCGTGATGCGGGTCTACTTCGAGAAGCCGCGCACCACCGTCGGCTGGAAGGGGTTGATCAACGACCCCTACCTCGACGAGAGTTACCGGATCGACGAAGGCCTGCGCATCGCGCGCCAGTTGCTGGTCGAGATCAACCGGCTCGGCGTGCCGGCCGGCAGCGAGTTCCTCGACACGATCAGCCCGCAGTACATCGGCGACCTGATCAGCTGGGGCGCGATCGGCGCGCGCACCACCGAAAGCCAGGTCCACCGCGAGCTCGCCTCAGGCCTGTCGGCGCCGATCGGCTTCAAGAACGGCACCGACGGCAACCTGAAGATCGCCTGCGACGCGATCCAGGCCGCGGCGCGGCCGCACCACTTCTTGTCGGTGCACAAGAACGGCCAGGTCGCGATCGTCGAGACCAAGGGCAACAAGGATTGCCACGTGATCCTGCGCGGCGGCCGGCTGCCGAACTACGACGACGGCAGCGTCACGGCGGCCTGCCAGGCGCTGGTCGAGGCCAAGCTGAACCCGGCGCTGATGGTCGACTGCAGCCATGCCAATTCGAGCAAGCAACACCAACGCCAGATCGACGTCGCGAAGGACATCGCCGGCCAGCTGCGTGCTGGCAGCCGCCGCATCTTCGGCGTGATGGTCGAGAGCCACCTGGTGGACGGGGCCCAGAAATTCACCCCCGGCAAGGACCAGCCGGGCGCCCTCGCCTACGGCCAGAGCATCACCGACGCCTGCATCGGCTGGGACGACTCGGTCGGCGTGCTGCAGGTGCTGAGCGACGCGGTGAAGGCGCGCCGCGTCTGAGCCGCCGCGGGCTTCGCGTTCAGGCGGCGCCGTCGGGCTCCGCTTGGTTCGCTTTCAGCAACCGCTCGCTGTGCCAGTAGACATCGTCGCCGCCCAGTCCGTCGAGGTTGGCCCGGTTCAGCACCCGCGCCAGCACGAACAGCAGGTCCGACAGCCGGTTCAAGTACTGGCGCGGCGCGGTGTTCACCGCTTCGATCGCCGCCAGCGCCACCACGGCCCGCTCGGCACGGCGGGCGATCGTGCGCGCCACGTGGGCGATCGCGGCACTTCGCGTGCCGGCCGGCAGGATGAACTCGGCCAGCCGCGGCAACTGCGCGTTGTAGTGCGCCAACGCCTGGTCCAGCCGCAGCACCGCGTCGGCCTTCAGCAGCTCGTAGCCCGGAATCGACAGCTCGCCGCCGAGGTTGAACAGCTCGTGCTGGATCGTGATCAGCAGCTCGCGAATGTCGTCGGGCAGCGGCTCGGCGAGCAGCACACCGAGCTGCGAGTTCAGCTCGTCCACATCGCCCATCGCGGCGATGCGCAGGTGGTCCTTGGGGACGCGCTGCCCATCACCGAGCCCGGTCGTGCCGTCGTCACCCGTGCGGGTGGCGATCTGGGAAAGTCGATTGGCCATGGGCCGAGTGTAGATTGCACGATTGGCCTGGCCCGCGTTGGTGTGAATTCGACATGGTCAAATCGACCGATCGGCTTCGCCGCCGAGCTCACCATCCAGCCTCAGGGAGTGTTGCCATGCGCTACATGCTGTTGATCGTCGAACCCACCGGCCAGCGCGAAACCCGCACCCGCGCCGAGGGTGAAGAGGCATACGCCCGCATGCGCCGGTTCGGCGACGCGTTGCAGGCCGAAGGCAAGCTGCTGGCGGTGGAGTCGCTGGCCGCGCCAGCCCGGGCAACGCGGGTGCAAGTGCGCAAGGGCCAGGCCCAGTTGCTCGACGGCCCGTTTGCCGAAGCCAAAGAAATGGTCGGCGGCTTCTACCTTGTCGATTGCGCTGGGCCCGAGGAGGCGCTGGAGATCGCCCGCCGCTGCCCAGCCGCCGAGTGGGCCACGGTCGAGGTGCGCCCGGCGGCGCCGTGCTTCGAGGAATCGAACGCCTGAGGCCCGCGCCGGCGCGGCCACCCGCGACCGCGGCACTGCCCGCCGCTCTGAACGCCATGAGCTACTTGGCCCCGGCTTGTCGAATTGGGCCCGCCCGCTTCGTCGTGCTGGTGTACGCCACCATTTGACAGACTCAGGAGAACGACGATGCGGTTCATGATCATGGTGCGGGCCAACGCGATCAGCGAATCTGGAGCGATGCCCGATGAGGGCCTGATGGCCGCGATGGCCACCTACCACGAGCAATTGGCCAAGGCGGGCGCGCTGCTCGATGCCAATGGCCTGAAGCCCAGCGCCCAAGGCTGGCGCGTGCGCTACCAGAACGGCCGCCCGACCTTGGTCGACGGCCCGTTCACTGAAACCAAAGAGCTGATCGCCGGCTACACGCTGATCCAGACCCGCTCGCGCGAAGAGGCCATGGAATGGGCGCGGCGCTTCCCGGCCCCCCTCGGCGCCGAGATGGACTGCGAGATCGAGGTGAGACCGTTGTTCGAGCTGGACGACTTTGCGCCCAACGAAGCGGTGCAGCGCTTCAAGGAGATGCAGGTCGACGACCGCTGACCTTGCGAAGCCTCCGATGCCCACCCAGATCTGGACGCTGACCTGCAGGGCCCCGAACGCGGCGCCGCCGTTGGCATGACCGCCCCGACCCAAGCGGCCACCCACCGTGCGATCGACGCGGTCTGGCGCATCGAACAAGCGCGCATCGTGGCCGGCGTCGCACGCATGGTGCGCGACATCGGCCTGGCCGAGGAGCTGGCGCAGGACGCGCTGGTCGCCGCCCTCGAACACTGGCCGAACGACGGCGTGCCGGCCAACCCAGGAGCCTGGCTGATGACCACCGCCAAGCACCGCGCGCTCGACCGCCTGCGCCGCGACAAGAACCTGGCGGCCAAGCTGGAACAGATCGGCCTCGACCTTGAGGCGCGCGAAGCGCTCGTCGTGCCCGACTTCGTCGACGCGCTGGATGCCGCGCGGCAGGACGACATTGGCGACGACCTGCTGCGCCTGGTCTTCACCGCCTGCCACCCACTGCTGTCGCCCGAGGCGCGGGTGGCGCTGACGCTGAAGCTGCTGGGTGGCTTGACCACGGCGGAGATCGCCCGTGCCTACCTCGTGCCCGAGCCGACGATCGCCCAGCGCATCGTGCGGGCCAAGCGCACTTTGTCGGAAGCGCGCGTGCCCTACGAAGTGCCCCGCGGTGAGGAGCTGGGACCGCGACTGGCCTCGGTGCTGGAGGTCGTCTACCTGATCTTCAACGAAGGCTACACCGCGACCGCCGGCGATCACTGGATGAAGCCGCCGCTGTGCGACGAAGCCTTGCGACTGGCGCGCATCCTGGCCGAGTTGGCGACCGAAGAACCTGAAGCGCACGGCCTGACGGCCCTGCTCGAGATCCAGGCCTCGCGTACCGCCGCTCGCACCGATGATCAAGGCCGTCCGGTGTTGCTGGCAGACCAGAACCGTGCCCGTTGGGACCACCTGCTGATCCGGCGTGGCCTGGCCGCGCTGGCCCGTGCGGAACAGCTCGCCGCGCGGCGGGCGCGCCCGCTCGGCCCCTATGCGCTGCAAGCAGCGATCGCCGCCTGCCATGCCCGCGCACCCACCGCTGAGGCCACCGATTGGACGCGCATCGCCGCGCTCTACGACGCCCTGGCCCAGGTGATTCCGTCACCGGTGGTCGAACTGAACCGCGCCGTCGCCGTCAGCATGGCCTTCGGCCCGGCAGCCGGCCTGGCCATCGTCGACACCTTGGTCGACGAGCCTGCGCTGAAGAACTACCACTGGCTGCCCGCGGTGCGCGCTGACCTGCTGGTGAAGCTGGGCCGCCGCGAACTCGCCTGCGCGGAATTCCTGCGTGCGGCCGGGTTGGCGAAGAACGAACGGGAGAAGGCGTTGCTGAACGAGCGGGCAGCAAACACGGCATCCCATGAAAAAGCCCGGCCGCATTGAGGGCGGGCCGGGCTGATCGTCATGGGGTTCGACGGGCATCAAGCCCGTGAGATCACGGCGTCACGTTGATGGCGGGCGTGTCCAGCATCGAGCTCAGATCGTCACCGTAGTAGATCGCGTAGTAGCGCGAGTTGCCGGCGTAGTCGCTGATGTTCAGTGTCGTGGGCACGTAGGCGCCCACATCGAGGCCGGAATAGATCTGCCCGCCCAGGGTCAGATCAACTTCCGTCTTGCCACGGGCGGAAACGTAGCCCTGCAGGGTGAAGCAGTTCCAGTACTGGTCGTTCAGGCAGTACTCGACCGAAGCCGTGTAGATGCCGGCCGTGCCGACATCCGCCAGCTTGAGCTGCACGCCCGCGCGAGCCGGCGTACCCGGCAGCATGCCGCCCGGCGGGGTGGAGCGAGACACGGTGGGGGTCAGGTTGATGCCACCGGTCTTGAACTCCGGTGCCGATTGGTCACCAGTCGCACCGACGACAGTGAAGGTGGAGCGGCTGCTCATGGCAGCGATCGCGGCCTCGTCGTAGAAGGTGCCGTAGTTGTTGGCGTCACGCACGTTCACGCTGTAGACGCGCCACGTGCCGTTGTCCGACACGCCGTCCATGCTGATTGCCAGGTCCAGCTCGGCGCGCTTGGACGGGAACGAGTTGTACCAAGTGTTCGAGGCGGTCTGCCCGGACGGACCCATCAGCGTCACGCTGATCTCGGCGACGCCGGACAAGTTGTCCGCGGCGGTCAGCGTGACGACGGCTTGCGCGAACTTGCGGCTGGCATCGACCTTGCCACCGACAGTGACCTTCTTGAGCAGGGCCGGCTTGATGTCGTAGTTGTATTCGGCCGAGTTGGCTCGTTGGGCGGCTTCGCTCTTGGCGACGCGTGCCTGTTGCTGCGCGCCAAGCTTCGAGAAGTCGGCGCCTGTCGAACCCGCCTGGGCGACCCCTGCGGCGGTCAGGGAAGCAGCGGCCAGCACGGCCAGGCGAATGGAATTTACACGCATGTTCAGCTCTCTCCGGTTTAGAGACTGTCAATGGGAATGGAAGATCACGCCCGGCCCCCCCATTTTTCCGGTCTCGGGCGAGGCAGGATTTAACCTGCCGGATCCCCGCCGAGATCTGCACGAATTAATGAGTTTCAAGGCGAGGTCAACCCAACCCCCTAATTTGAAGATTCTGGGGATCGGGTTGAATACGAATTGTCGCGTACCAATGGCCCAGGCGATGAGCCACGGACTGGCCTGCCACCGGTCAAGTCTGCCGGGAGACTTGAGTCCACTGCAGAGATGGTGTGCAAGGCCGCCATGGCGACCGCGGCAAGCCAGTCGCACAATCACTCAATGAACGCCCTGCACGAATCGCCCGCGCCGTGCCCCTGGCCTGACGCCATGCACGATGCACTCGCCGCACATTTCGCCGCACGCCTGTCCACGGCCTTGGCCGTGCGCGAGCAGCACGGTCGCGACGAATCCCCGTTCGACGTGCCGCCGCCGGACGCGGTGGTCTTCGCCGAGTCCACCGAAGACGTCGCGTTCGTCGTCAGGCTGGCAAGCGAACACGGCGTGCCGGTGATTCCGTACGGCGCCGGCTCGTCGCTCGAAGGCCATCTGCTGGCGGTGCAGGGCGGCGTCAGCATTGACGTGTCCCGCATGGACCGCGTGCTCAGGATCAACCCGGAAGACCTGACCGTCACAGTACAGGCTGGTGTCACACGTGAGCAGCTGAACCGCGAGGTGCGCGACACCGGGCTGTTCTTTCCGATCGACCCCGGGGCCAATGCGTCGATCGGTGGCATGGCCGCCACCCGCGCGTCCGGCACGAACGCGGTGCGCTACGGCACGATGCGCGAGAACGTGTTGGGCCTGACCGTCGTCACCGCCTCGGGCGACGTGCTGCACACCGGCACGCGCGCGCGCAAGTCCAGCGCCGGCTACGACCTGACACGCCTGTTCGTCGGCAGCGAAGGCACGTTGGGCGTGATGACCGAGATCACGTTGAAGCTGTATCCACTACCGCAGGCGGTGTCGGCCGCGGTCTGCCACTTCCCCGACGTGGCCAGCGCCGTCAACACGACGATCCAAATCATCCAGATGGGCGTGCCCATCGCGCGCTGCGAGCTGCTCGACGCCAACGCGATCAGGGCCGTGAACCGAGCCGAGAAAATGACGTTGGCCGAGTCACCGATGCTGCTGATGGAGTTCCACGGCAGTGAAGCGGGCGTTCAGGAACAGGCCGAGACCGTGCAGGAGATCGCGGCCGAGTTCGGCGGCCAGGCCTTTGAATGGGCGACGACGCCCGAGGTACGCACGCGCTTGTGGACCGCCCGACACCGCGCCTACCTGTCGGGCTTGCAGATGAAGCCCGGTTGCCGCGCCGTGACCACCGACGCCTGCGTTCCGATCTCGCACTTGGCCGAGGCGATCGTTGACTCGGTGGCCGAGGTCGAGGCCTCCGGCCTGCCCTATTTCATCGTCGGCCATGTGGGCGACGGCAACTTCCACGTCGCCTACCTGATCGATCCGGCCATCCCCGCCGAGCGAGAGTTGGCCGAACGACTCAACCATCAACTGGTGCAACGCGCCTTGCGCCTCGAAGGCACTTGCACCGGTGAGCACGGCGTGGGCCTGCACAAGCAGGGCTTTCTGGTCGAAGAAGCCGGCGCTGGCGCCGTGGCGATGATGCGGGAGATCAAGCGGGCGCTGGATCCGCGCAACATCATGAATCCGGGCAAGATCTTCTCGCTCTAGCCGCGGGCATGAAGCCTCAACTCGGCGCCGGCACACTCCACCTTCGCGTCACATCGCCCTTGGCATTGACGCTCTCGAGCTGCACGCCAAAGCCCCACAGCCGCGCCGCGTGCTTGAGCACTTCGTGTGCGCCGTCGTCCAACGGGCGGTCGTTGTGCTGGGTGTGGCGCAGGGTTAGGGAACGATCGCCGCGCAGGTTGACGTTCCAGACCTGGATGTTGGGTTCGCGGGCGCCGAGGTCGTATTGGCGTGACAGGGATTCGCGCACGCGGCGGTAGCCGCTGTCGTCGTGGATCGCGCTGACTTCGATCTCGGTGTCCTTCTCGTCGTCGGTGATCTGGAAGAAGCGAAAGTCGCGCATCAGCTTCGGGCTGAGGAACTGGCCGACGAAGCTTTCGTCCTTGTAGTTGCGCATGGCCTGGTCCAGCGTCGGCAGCCAGGGCTTGCCGGCGATGTCGGGGAACCAGGCGCGGTCTTCGTCGGTCGGGTTTTCGCAGATGCGCTTGATGTCGGTGTACATCGCGAAGCCCAGCGCATACGGGTTGATGCCCGAGTAGTTGCGATCACCGACCTTGGGCTGGTAGACGACGTTGGTGTGCGACTTCAGCCACTCGATCATCACGCCGTCGGTCAGGAAACCGTCGTCGTACATCGTGTTGAGGATCTTGTGGTGCCAGAAGGTCGCCCAGCCTTCGTTCATCACCTGCGTCTGGCGCTGGGGGTAGAAGTACTGCGCGATCTTGCGCACGATGCGCACGACCTCGCGCTGCCAGGGCTCCAGCAGTGGCGCGTTCTTCTCGATGAAGTACAGCAGGTTCTCTTCCGGGTCTTCGGGGAAGCGCCGGGTCTGCTGCGCCTCTTCGGCCTTCTCGATCCGCTTGGGCAGCGTGCGCCACAGGTCGTTGACCTGTTGCTGCGCGTACTGCTCACGGTCCTTGCGCATCGCCAACTCTTCGGCGAGCGATTTCTTGCTCGGGCGGCGGTAACGGTCGACGCCGTGGTTCTGCAGCGAGTGGCAGGAGTCGATGAACTCTTCGACGGTGCCCACGCCGTAGCGCTCTTCGCATTCTGTGATGTAGTTCTTGGCGTAGACCAGGTAGTCGATGATCGACGACGCATCGGTCCACATGCGGAACAGGTAGTTGCCCTTGAAGAAGCTGTTGTGGCCGTAGGCGGCGTGGGCGATCACCAGCGCCTGCATCGCCATCGTGTTCTCCTCCATCAGGTAGCTGATGCAGGGGTTGGAGTTGATGACGATCTCGTAGGCCAGGCCCATGTGGCCGCGGCGGTAGTTCTTCTCGGTCGAGATGAACTCCTTGCCGTAGCTCCAGTGGCGGTAGTTCACCGGCATGCCCACGCTGGCGTAGGCGTCCATCATCTGCTCGGCGGTGATGATCTCGAGCTGGTTCGGGTAGGTGTCCAGGCCGAAGCGGCGCGCGGTGGCCTTGATGACCTCGTGGTACTGCTCGATCAGCTCGAACGACCAGTCGCTCGGGTCTTCCAGCGGCCGCTCGGGCCGGGTGGGCGGAGGCAAGGGGCCGTCGAGCGCACTGCGCGGCTTGCGCCGGTCGCCCCCGGCCGGAATCTTCGAAGCGTTGTGCACGAAACGGCGGTCCTGTGAGTACTCGGTCATTTCGGGGCCCCTTCTTTCTTGAAGAGGTCGCGGAACACCGGGTAGATCTGTGAAGCCTCGGTCGCCTTGCGCATCGCGAAGTGCTTGTGCGTCTCGACCAGGCGGGTGTATTCCTCCCAGAGGTTCTGCTCTTCTTCCGCCACCTGCACATAGGCGTAGTAGCGGCAAGCGGGCAGCAACTTCTCGGCCAGCAACTCGCGGCAGCGGCCGGAATCGTGGTGCCAGTTGTCACCGTCGCTGGCCTGGGCGCCGTAGATGTTCCATTCGCCCGGGTGGTAACGCGCCTTGATGATGTCGTGCATCAGTTCGAGTGCGCTGGACACCACCGTGCCGCCGGTTTCGCGGGCGTGGAAGAAGTCTTCTTCGCTGACCTCCTGGGCCTGCGTGTGGTGGCGGATGAAGACCAGGTCGATCTTCTCGTAGTGCTTCGTCAGGAACAGGTACAGGATGATGAAGAATCGCTTGGCCAGGTCCTTGCGCGCTTCGTCCATCGAGCCCGACACGTCCATCAGGCAGAACATCACCGCCTTGCTGCTGGGCACCGGCACCCGCACGCGGTTGCGAAAGCGCAGGTCGATCGGGTCGAGAAAGGGGATGCCGGCCAGCTTGCCGCGCAGTTCGATGATGCGCTTCTCGGCCTCGGCCATCTCCTTCAGCGCCACCGGATCGTCCGAGTGGTGGCGCTTGATCTCGGCCACGCGCGCTTCCAGCGCATGCAGCTCGCGCCGCGCGTCGCCGCCCAGCGCGATGCGCCGGCTCAAAGCACCGCGCATCGAGCGCACGATGTGCAGGTTGTTCGGTGTGCCGTCGCTCGAATAGCCGGCGCGGTGCGTCTTCCACTCGGGCACCTCGGCCAGCTGCGTCTTCACCAGGTGCGGCAAGGCCAGGTCCTCGAAGAAGACCTGCATGAACTCTTCCTTGCTCAGGCTGAAGGTGAAGTCGTCTTCACCCTCGCCCGAGTCGCTGGCCTGGCCCTTGCCGCTGCCCTGCCCGCCACCGCCCTTGGGGCGCTGGATGCGGTCGCCGGTGACGTACTCCTTGTTGCCCGGGTGGACCATCTCGCGCTTGCCGCCCTGGCCGTGGTGGAACACCGGCTCGGAGATGTCCTTCTTCGGGATGCGCACCTCTTCGCCGCGCTCCAGGTCGCGGATGCCACGGCCATCGACCGCGCGCTTGACCGCTTCGCGGATCTGGTCCTTGTAGCGGCGCAGGAAACGCTCACGGTTGCCGATCGACTTGTTCTTGCCGGCCAGTCTGCGGTCGATGATCTGTTGAAGCATCGCGTCCCTCGTCAGTTATGGTCGGAACGGTCTCGGCTTCAAGAAGATTTCCGCACGCGCAGATACCACTCGCACAGCAATCGAACCTGCTTGGCCGTGTAGCCCTTCTCGACCATGCGTTGCACGAAGTCCTCGTGCTTCTTGGCCTCGTCGGCGCTGGCCTTGGCATTGAAGCTGATCACCGGCAGCAGCTCTTCGGTGTTCGAGAACATCTTCTTCTCGATCACCGCCCGCAGCTTCTCGTAGCTCGTCCACACCGGGTTGTTGCCCGCGTTGTTGGCGCGCGCACGCAGCACGAAGTTGACGATCTCGTTGCGGAAGTCTTTCGGGTTGGCAATGCCGGCCGGCTTCTCGATCTTCTCCAGTTCCGCGTTCAGGCTGGCGCGGTCGAAGACCTCGCCGGTGTCGGTGTCGCGGTACTCCTGGTCCTGGATCCAGTAGTCGGCGTAGGTGACGTAGCGGTCGAAGATGTTCTGGCCGTACTCGCTGTAGCTCTCGAGGTAGGCGGTCTGGATCTCCTTGCCGATGAACTCGGCGTAGCGCGGCGCCAGCTGCTCCTTGATGAAGCCGATGTACTTCTGCTCGAGCTCGGCCGGGAACTGCTCGCGCTCGATCTGCTGCTCGAGCACATACATCAGGTGCACGGGGTTGGCCGCCACCTCCTGGCTGTCGAAATTGAAGACCTTGGACAGGATCTTGTAGGCAAAGCGGGTCGAGATGCCGCTCATGCCCTCGTCCATGCCGGCGTAGTCGCGGTACTCTTGATAGCTCTTGGCGCGCGGGTCGGTGTCCTTCAGGTTCTCGCCGTCGTAGACCTGCATCTTCGAGAACAGCGACGAGTTCTCGGGCTCCTTCAGCCGCGTGAGGATCGCGAACTGGCTCATCATCTTCAGCGTGCCCGGAGCGCACTTGGCCTCGGCCAGCGACGAGCCGCGGATCAGCTTCTCGTAGATCTTGATCTCTTCCGAGACGCGCAGGCAGTAAGGCACCTTGACGATGTAGACACGGTCGAGGAAGGCCTCGTTGTTCTTGTTATTGCGGAACGCCTTCCACTCGCTCTCGTTCGAGTGCGCGAGGATCACGCCGTCGAAGGGGATCGCGCCGAAGCCTTCGGTGCCCTTGAAGTTGCCTTCCTGGGTCGCCGTCAGCAGCGGGTGCAGCACCTTGATCGGCGCCTTGAACATTTCGACGAATTCCATCAGCCCCTGGTTGGCCAGGCACAGGCCACCGGAATAGCTGTAGGCATCTGGGTCGTCCTGCGCGTAGGTCTCGAGCTTGCGGATGTCGACCTTGCCGACTAGGGCCGAGATGTCCTGGTTGTTCTCGTCGCCCGGCTCGGTCTTGGTCACGCCGATCTGCTTGAGCACGCTCGGGTGGCGCTTGACGACCTTGAACTGGCGGATGTCGCCGCCGAATTCTTCGAGCCGCTTCACCGCCCACGGGCTCATGATGCGGTTCAGGTAGCGGCGCGGGATGCCGTACTCGCTTTCGAGCAACGGGCCGTCCTCGTCGGCGTTGAACAGGCCCAGCGGCGACTCGTTCACCGGCGAGCCCTTGATCGCGTAGAACGGCACCAGCTCCATCAGCTGCTTCAGCCGCTCGGCGATCGAGCTCTTGCCGCCACCGACCGGGCCCAGCAGATACAGGATCTGCTTTTTCTCTTCCAAGCCTTGCGCGGCATGGCGGAAGTACGACACGACCTGCTCGATCGAGTCTTCCATGCCGTAGAACTCGGCGAACGCCGGGTAGATCTTGATGACCTTGTTGGCGAACAGGCGCGACAGGCGCGGGTCGTTGCGCGTGTCGACCATCTGCGGCTCACCGATGGCCTTGAGCATGCGCTCGGCAGCCGTGGCATAGGCCAATGGGTTGCGCTTGCACTCGGCCAAGTAGTCCGCGAGAGAGATTTCCTCCTCGCGGGTGCGCTCGTACCGGGCGGCGAAGCTGCTCATCACGTCCATGCAAGACCTCCTGTCAATGTGCGTCAGGGCGGCGCTGCGCGAGGGCTCCCTCCGGCGCGGCGTCTGGGAAGTTCTGATGGCGTCCCGGCTGTACGGACCCGGGCGTCATCAGAGCTTTCCGGTCTTCAGGTCATGCAACGCGCGAGAGCGCGCTGACGGTGACAGCTTGTGCTTTTCTCCTGCAGGCAATCGAGCAAAAAGCGGGCCACAAGTTCACCAAATCGGCCCACCACATCGGCCAGTGTGCTCACGCTTGGTTCGCGAGCCGCCTGCGTCATCCGTTCACGCAGGGCCATGCGGTTGATCTGTTATATCTCGTTTCGCGTCGGCTGGGCTAGAGGCCGATGAATTCACGCCACATGCAACGTGGCACGCTGCACAGGCGTTGCCATGAGGGCGAGAATGTTCAGCGCTCGCGTGCACCCAGCTTGTCGAGCAGCCCCGACAGCTCGTCCAGCGAACCGAAACGGATCGCGATCTCGCCTTGTTCGCCGCGCTTGGTCTTGCGCTGCACGCGAATCTCGACATCGGCCGTCAAGGCATCGGCCAGCTGCTCTTCCAGCCGCACAATGTCGCGCGACTTTTCTTGCGCCACACGCAGCAGCGGTGTCTGGCGGCCCGGGTTCAGGGCTTTGGTGGCCAGCTTCTCGGCGTCGCGCACCGACAGTTTCTTGGCCACGATCTCGTTGGCCGACAAGATTTGCTGCGCATTGCCCAGCGGCAACAAGGCCCGCGCATGGCCCATGTCCAGGTCGCCGGCCATCAGCATCTGCTGCACCGGCACGGCCAGGTTCAACAAACGCAGCAGGTTGCTGGCCGCGCTGCGCGAGCGGCCCACGGCCTGTGCCGCCTGTTCGTGGGTCAAGCCGAACTCGTCGACCAGGCGCTTCAGGCCTTGCGCCTCTTCGAGGGGGTTGAGGTCTTCACGCTGGATGTTCTCGATCAGCGCCATCACGGCGGCGGCTTCGTCCGGCACCGCCTTGACCAGCACCGGCACCTCGCCCAGGCCCGCCAGCTGCGCCGCCCGGTAACGCCGCTCGCCGGCGATGATCTCGTAGCGCGCCGCGCCGGTGGCCCCCTGGTCGGACGCGCCCAGCGGGCGCACCAGGATGGGCTGCATCACGCCCTGGCTCTTGATGCTCTCGGCCAGCTCGTACAGCGAGCCCTCGTCCATCCGTGTGCGCGGCTGGTACTTGCCGGCCTGCAGCTGGCCGACCTTCAGCACACTGGGGTGGCCGGCAGCGGCTTCGGCGTCGGGGGCGGACTCACTGACCTTGGGGCCGAGCAGGGCTTCCAGGCCCATGCCCAGGCCCTTGGGTTTTTTGGTTGCCATGGCCGGTATTGTCGGTCAAGGCTTGTCGGCGACCGGCGCTGGCGCCAGCGCCAACAGCATCGCGCGCCCCTCGGGCCACTCACCCAGGCCCGACTCTGCGTTGATGTGGCCACGCGCACCGATGGCCGATGCCGGCGCGCCCCAGGCCTGCGCCAGCCACTGCGCCTGCGGCGGGGCGCAGAAGGGGTCGTCGTCGCTCCACACGACCCGCGCCGGGAACGGCAGCGCAGCGGCCACCGGCGGCCACCAGCCGCGCAGCTGGGGCGGCGTGTCGGCCCGACCCAGGTCGGGCGGCGCCACCAGCAGCGCACCGCGCACACGCCCGGTGTGTTGGGAGTGCGCGGCCCAGGCGGCCACCAGGTGGCAGCCCAGGCTGTGCGCGGCCAGCAGTGCGGGCCGTGCGTCGTCCAGCAGCACCTCGTCGAGCCGGGCCATCCAGTCGCCGCGGCGGGGCCATTGCCAGTCGGCCTGCTGCACGCGGGTGTCGCCGTGGCGCTCTTCCCACCGCGTCTGCCAATGGCCGGGGCCCGAATCGAGCCAGCCGGGCAACAGCAGCACGCGCACATCGTCGTTGGTCAGGTTCATCGCGTCGCAGCCCGAGGGCTTGCCGTATGCTTCAGGGAATCCCCTGATTCTGGGCCACGGCACCGTGCGGCCCGCCACTTTCACCACCACAAGGATTGCCCATGACCACCCGCGTGTTCGTCGACGGCCAGGAAGGCACCACCGGCCTGCGCATCCATGAATACCTGGCGCTGCGCGGCGACATCGAGGTGCTGAAGATCGACGCCGAGAAGCGCAAGGACGCCGCCGAGCGCGCGCGCCTGCTGAACGCCGCGGACGTGGCCTTCTTGTGCCTGCCCGACGCCGCGTCGCGCGAGGCGGCGGCGATGGTCACCAACCCACATACCTGCCTGATCGACGCCAGCACCGCCCACCGCACGGCCACGGGCTGGACCTTCGGGTTGCCCGAATTGGCCCCCGATCAGCGCGAGCGAATCCGGCAGTCCAAGCGCATCTCGAACCCGGGCTGCCATTCGACCGCGTTCATCCTGTTGCTGCGGCCACTGGTCGACGCCGGGCTGGTGCCGGCCGAGACCCTGGTCAGCGCCACCTCCATCACCGGGTATTCCGGTGGCGGCAAGAAGATGATCGAGCAGTACCAGGCCGGCGGTGACCGCTCGCTCGATGCACCGCGGCCCTATGGCCTGGGCCTGCAGCACAAGCACCTGCCGGAGATGAAAGCCCACACTGGGCTGCACACGGCACCGGTGTTCATGCCCATCGTCGGCCCTTTTTACAAGGGTTTGGCTGTGAGTGTGCCCTTGCATCTCTCGCAGTTGCCGGGCATGGTCAGCGGCGCCCGGCTGCACGATGCACTGTCGGCCCGCTATTCGCATGAGCGCTTCATCCGGGTGATGCCGCTGTCGGACCCGGCCACGCTGGAGACCGGGTTCTTCGACGTACAGGCCTGCAACGACACCAACCTGGTTGACATCTTCGTCTTCGCCCATGAGCGCCAGGCGATGCTGATCGCCCGGCTCGACAACCTGGGCAAGGGTGCCAGCGGCGCGGCCGTGCAGGCGATGAACGTGCACCTGGGCAAAGAAGAAGGGCTCGGCCTGTAAGACCGAGCCCCTGGGGTCACGGGCGGCAGGCCTGGCCTGCACCGCCCTCTTCTTCTGGTGGCGCGTCAGCGGCGCGGCAGCACGATGCGGCTTTCGCGCTCCAGGCCCCGCAGCAGGCGCGGCTGGGCATGGGCACCCAGCCCCAGGGCCGAGCGGCGCGCGGCCTGCGCCGCGGCCAGGCTGCAGGCGTTGTGCTGCAGGTTGTACAGCGCCGCGCTCAGCATGCCTTCGCCGGCGTCGCCCAATGCGTGGGCAAAGTCGTCGCCGGCCGGGCAGGTGGCGGTGAAGCCGTCGGCATAGTCGCCGTAACCCTTGGCGTTGACGCCCTTGAACTCGATCGGGAAGTACGAGATGCCGCAGTTGTCCTTGGCGGTGAAACCGTAGGGCTTGCCGCAGGTCGTGCCGCCGATCACGCGCACGTCGATGTCGACACCGCGCAGGCCGTTGATGATCGCTTCGCTGGCCGAGCAGGTGCCGCTGGTCGTGATGACCGTGACGCGCGACAGGTTCAGCGTCGGCAGCGGCTGCTGGTTCGAGCACTCGAAGTTCGCGTCGAGGATGCACGACGCGGTGAAGAACGGCGTCTTCGCGTCTTCGCTGTTGGTCTCGGCGCTGCGCTTGCTGTTGTACTGCAGCTGCTCGAACACCTTGCCGCTGGTCGGGCCGCTGCCGGCGATCATGTAGGCCAGTTCGCTGGCCAGGTACAGGTAGCCGCCGCCGTTGTAGCGCAGGTCGAGCACCAGGTCGGTGACGGCCGCGGCCTTCAGCGTGTTGACCGCGTCGATCAGCTTCTGCTCGGAACTGGCGATGTGGTCGTTGAAGACGACATAGCCCACCTTGCTGCCGGCGTTGTCGAGCACCATCGTCGTGGGCACCGGGTCGGTGACCACGGTCGCGCTGGTCACGCTCTTGCTGACCGTGCCACCCCCGGCACGGCTGAATGTGAAGCTGTGCGTCTGGCCGTTGGCGCTGGGGAACAGCGCGGCGTTCAGGGTGTCGATGCCCGCATTCGTCATGCTGTCGGCGCTGACGCCGTCGGCCGTGACCAGCAGATCACCGCGCAGCAGGCCGGCCGCGGCGGCGGGTGAGCCCGGCTCGACGAAGGCGATCCGGATGCCGCGGGGCGTGCTGTTCCAGGCGTCAGCTAGCCACTGGATGCCGTAGCCTGAGCTCGAGCCGGAGTTGATCAGGTCGTTCCATTCCTTGGTGGGCATGGTGAAGCTGAACTCGTCGCGCAGCTTGCCCGACGCCGTGTGGTTCGGCGTTTTTTGCGCTTGGAAATAGTTGTCGAGCGATTCGTAGACGTGGGAGGTGTCGCTGAACAGCGCGTTGTTCGCATCGACACTGGGCATTTCGCTGTACCAGAGGTAGGCGTCGCTCATGTAGCTGTGCAGCCAGGCTTTTTCGTTGGCCAGGCTGCCGGTGGACGTGGGCGCCGACGCATCGGCCCGGTACGGGTTGGTCGGCGCGCAGACCTGCGCCGTGTCGCTGGCCGGCGGCGGTGGGGGCGGCGGCGGGGAGGGAAACGGAGAAGTACCCCCGTCGCCGCCGCCGCCACAACCGCCCAGCGCGGCGCTCAAGGCCGCCATCGCGAACAGCGCCGCCAGGCGAACGGCCGGCCGGGCATGGGGCGACGGGAGGCGCCGCGAGGTCTCGGCGGCGGTTGCAGCAGTGGTCGGATTCAAGAACGTCGTCCCTGTGGTTGTAGGTTGGGAGAAAAACATCGCCCCGCGGATTGGACGGGTGGCGCCGGGGCGCCGCGCGGTCACGCGGGCGCGACGGTGGAAGCGCTGTTGCCCACGCGCTCGACCATCTCGCGCGCGAAGTCGACGAAGGCCTGCGCGCCCTTGGCGGCCGGGTCGAACACGACCCCCGGCAGGCCATAGCTGGGTGCTTCGGCCAGGCGCACGTTGCGGGGGATCACGGTGTTGAACACCTTGTCGCCGAAGTGCGCCTTCAGCTGGTCGCTGACTTGGGTCTGCAGGGTGATGCGCGGATCGAACATCACACGCAGCAACCCGATCAGCTCCAGGTCGCGGTTCAGGTTGGCGTGCACCTGCTTGATGGTGTTGACCAGGTCGGTCAGGCCTTCGAGCGCGAAGTACTCGCACTGCATCGGCACGATCACGCCGTGGGCGCTGCACAGGCCATTGAGCGTCAGCAGGCTCAGCGACGGCGGGCAATCGATCAGCACGAAGTCGTAGTCGGCGTCGGCCGCTTTCAGGGCCCGGCGCAGGCGCTCGTTGCGGTGTTCCAGGGCCACCAGCTCGACCTCGGCGCCGGCCAGCTCACGGTTGGCGCCGAGCACGTCGTAGCCGCCTTGCTCTGACCGGGTGCGCGCCTCGGCCACGCTGGCACTTTCCAGCAGCACGTCATAGACGCTGGATTCGAGCTTGCGCTTGTCGACGCCCGAACCCATGGTCGCGTTGCCCTGCGGGTCCAGGTCGACCAGCAGCACCCGCTGCCCGACCCTCGCCAGGCCGGCGGCCAGATTGACACAGGTGGTCGTCTTGCCGACGCCGCCCTTCTGGTTGGCTATGCAAAAGATTCGGGACATGGGGGCGGATTGTCGCTTGAGACCCCGGCGCACGGAGGCCTCGGCGCGGCCCAGGCTGTGGACAAAGCTGTGGGCAGCCCGGTGGATTCGCTGGGGACGAGCGGTGGACAGTGAAATCCGCCCGCTCAGGCGGTGGCCACCGGCCGCAGCCACACCAGACAACGGGCGGCGTCCAGGCCAGGAACAGTCAAAGGTTCCACGTGAAACAGTTCGACGTCGGCAGGCACGCCTTCGCGTTCGTCCGCGGCCAGGTGCGCCTTCATCGCGGCCCAGCGGCCACCCGACGCCAGGCGCTCGCGGGTCAGATTCACGAAGTCGGCCAGGGTCGCGAAGGCGCGCGAGGTGATCAGGCCGAAGCGCTCGCCGGCCATCGCCTCGACCCGTTGGTGGCTGGCCTGCAGGTTCGGCAGGCCGAGCTCCGCGGCCACCTGGCGGATGAAGCTGACCTTCTTGGCCACCGCGTCGACGCAGGTCACCTGCCAGCCCGGCTCGCAGATCGCCAGCACCACCCCGGGCAGCCCGGCGCCGCTGCCGACGTCCAGCACCCGCAGCGGCGCGGCCGCCCCCCCCCCCCCCCCCACCCCCCCCCCCTGGCGCCCCACCCGCGGGATGATGGCCCAACACTCCCGCCCAGGCAGGGGGAGGCTCGCCGCCGGGGCCCGCCCGGCCGGGGTTGGGGCGATCATTACGTGGGCGGTGTTTGGTGTCCGTTTGGGCGGCGACAACTTCATGAGCGACGGCGCGGGCGGGTGCGTGTGGTGCGATCCGTGCCGGTGTGGGCGGGGGTGT